>CANNNV010000226.1 GCA_947506155.1 Methylococcaceae bacterium | reverse complement strand
ATTGAAATTTATTATTTTATCGCATCATTGTAAAGTTGTGTGTAATGGAATGCACCTGACTCTGTAGCAAAACGAGCTATAAAAAAGCTCAATGGAAAGCTAATAAAGGGTAGTCGTGTTATTGTCAGCGAATGTAAAAATAGAAGCTGGCATAATGATCCACGAATTAATCCTGTCGTTAAAAAGCATTATGAGGAGCGAAAAGGTGATCGTCGTTGCCAAAGTATAGAAATAAAATCGGAAGATATTGAAAAATTGGCAGTAAAAGAATTAACGTTACATGAATTAACATCAGAAGAATTAGCCATATTATTTGGTGGCGAAAGAATTAATTATAAGAAGTAGGGGCTGTTACCGTTTTGTTGTAAGGCATTGAAATTCTAGGATACCCTTCAATTATCAGCATAATTTCAACCAACACGCGAATAGGTTAACTGACTATGCCACGATGCCTATTTACGGACGAACTCTGGGAAAAGTTTAAAAGGGTCATGCTTGAAGTGGGTATCTATGAAAAGCCCAAGCTCCGGCAAACCGTTGAGGGGATTTTTTACCGGTTACGGGGCGGCGGGCCATGGTGGGATCTGCCTGAAGCCTTTGGCAATTGGAACGCCGTTTAAAAGCAGTTTTAATGAGTGGTCCCGCAAAGAAAAGTTGATGGCTATTTTCACAGCACTGGTGGTGGAACCGGACTTGGAATGGGAGTTTATTGATGGCAGCATGGTTAAGGCGCACCCGCATAGTAGTGGGGCAGCCTATGGGCAAGAGGCCGCAATCGGGAAATCAGTGGCGGGCAATACGACCAAAATCCATCTGGCCGTTGATGCCTGTAGCCTGCCCCTTCATTTCTTAGTGACGGGCGGTGAAGTCCATGACTGCAAGGAAGCGCCCACGTTGGTTGCCGAGTTGCCCGATGCTGACTATATCATCCGATAGGGGTGTGAAACGGCGTCTAAATTTTGCCATTTTTATAAAAAAAGAGCGTTCCAGCTTTCCAATGGCTGATATATATCATATTGATATTATTGTGCATTACGGTTTTTTTGATTGAAAAATTCAACGATCATTAAGGGTGAAGACTACAAGCTGTTTTCCATAGACGCTGCTCTAAATGGTCAAAATTTCAACCAGCGTTAACAGGATATGCCCAAAGTGCGTGTTGTCGTATTCGGCGCGACCAATCAATAATGTGCGTTCATCGGATTCGGAGCTGCTCGTTCGTTGAAAGGCATATCTTTATCATATAGTATCTTCTGGCACTTTGTAGGCATAGATTGACCTCCATAAAATAAATACAAATCATCGGAAAAAGCATCATATAGTTTGGAAACCGGCAAACTATTTTCCCAAGCCAAAGTAATACTAGCAGTGCAGTCTGGATAATACTCAAGGCCACCTGGACCTATACAACTATTTCCAACATTGTTATACGTGACTTTTTTCTTTTCGCTCTGACCAGCGCGACGACTAAAATATTCTGCTGTAGTAACATCGTTAACGTTCGATACTGTCACGACGGATGAATTAGCGATAAAAGTTTCCCAGTTATTAGGATAAAGATGCTGCAACTGTGTCAGGTTCTGCACGAACGACCACAGAGTCACACCATGCCCCGCGATCAATCCGTAACCATTTGCAATAATATTCAACGCTCCCAGGCTGGCGAACTCATCTAACATCACTACCACCTGATGCGCCCCTTTTTCAGAACGCATAAACTGCGACATTGCCATCAGTAAAACCAGCCGCAGATAACGTGCTTGGGTAATTAAGCGCTCAGACGGCAAGATCAAATAAACCGAGGTCTTACGGTTTTTCATCTCTTCAAAATTAAACTTTTCACCTTCCAGAGCCGAGCAAATTGTCTCACTCTTGAATAGCCGGGTTTGGGTTTCTGCGGTTGCGATCAAACTATGAACTTCTGCAGATTCAAAAGCATACCGCCCGGTATTATCTTGAACAAGAGGATAAGTACTTTTTCCAGCCTTTTCAAGAATGCTCATTTCTGATTCATTCTTTTTATCTATTAAGCCTGAATAACCCCCCGCGATAATTTGACGCAATCTTCCTAAAGTAACCGTTTTGTTCTCTTGTTCCTCTGGATCAGTTACCAAAAACATAATCAGAAACTCAACATATCCTCGTGCAGATTGCACCCAATGCGAATCCCCGCCTGTTTCCTCATAGATCAAGGCTTCCGCAATATAGGCCACATCATCGGCAAAATTAGGGCTTTCAGGGTTCAGATTGGCAAGCGGGTTAAAAGTTTGAAACTGTTTGAAACCAAGGTCGTCAAACTCCTTTTCAAAAATCCGGTAAGGGTTAAAAATCAGGATATTATTGCCTAGCACGTCCCTGCGGTATTTAGCGGAAACTAGCGCATTTTCACCCTTAGGATCAATGACCAAAACCGAGTGATTGGGCAGACTTAATAAATTAGGCAGGATCAGACCTCGTCCTTTGCCGGTACGTGTCGGGGCGATACTCAACAAATGCTTGTCAGTTTGATGCTGAACAATTTTAAAGAGTACACCGGCCGGAAGCCTGGAGCAGCCAAGAGCATAACCCAAATCTCCTGTGGGATGCGACTCTTCATGAAATGAAGTTGTGATGTCCGAATTTATAGGCATAGCGGTTGCTCCCATTCTAGTGTTTAATTGCGTAAATTAGTTAACCTGTATTATCAGGGGGGTATAAAATTTTATAACCGACAGGGTTATTATCGGTGTCGATTAAGACCTAGACCTCGGCCCAAGTCATCGCTTAATTGGATGGCCTCGCCACGTTCCCGTTGTTCTCTTCGATTGAGCCGATCCTGCTGGTTTTTTTGGATACGTTCTGCAACGGTTAACGATTTGGTAGTTTGTTTTTCATGCTGAATACCTGAATAAAGTTCGATTTTTGGTTCCTGATTCTCGATTAACAGGGCTAGCCGTCGCGTTTGTTGCGCAGATCGCGCGGCCTGGACGCTGGGCAGGTTCTGCAAACTATAGTCGCGCAAAGTCTCCCGTAGTAGATCGGCTTT
>CANNNV010000225.1 GCA_947506155.1 Methylococcaceae bacterium | reverse complement strand
GTTTTGGTGGGATAAACCATCACAGTGTGAGTCCGCTAAACGTTCTGCAGTTACGCATTTTGGCATTACTGGGTTCCTCTTCTGCAATTTATCAAGGGCTGGCGGTTAAATCTGGGGAAGTAGGCAGAAAAATCGGCGAACCGTGAGTATTGAGTCGTTGAATAGCGTGATTCGTAAAGCTACCGAGCGACGCAAGCTGTTTCCTACTGATCAATCGGCCATGAAAGTGGTGTATTTAGCTATCGAACAAGCCGCCAAGAAATGGTCAATGCTGATCCGTGACTGGAAGCCTGCTCTGAATCAGTTTATGATTCTCTACGAGGACCGATTTTCAGAGATTTATTAACGGCGGTTACACGGAAATTTTTACACGCTCTATTTGGGCGCGTTATTTAACGTGTACACATTAAAATCGCGTCATTATAGACACTAACCGTGTTTTCCGTTCCACTGCACCTCAAACCTCAATTTCATCATTCTGTCACGAAGCTATTGTAATATGACCATAAATCCACACAAGCAAAATCCAGAATTGGCAAAAAGAATCATGGAAATGAGACATATCCGACTTTATGACTAGCATTAAATTCCCTGAACTTGAACAGCTTGAATGCATTATTGAGCAATTGGGGAACCGTGCGCATACTGAAATCATAGAGCGAATTCAATACCAGGATCATGAATTTCCGATTCATTGCATCACACTGGGATCAGCTCAGCCCGACGTGCCTGTATTGGCCTTTTTTGGCGGCGTACATGGACTGGAAAAGATAGGCTCCGAAGTTATCCTGTCGTATCTGCAAACCATCAGTCAACTGCTGGACTGGGATCAGGAGTTTCTGGCCCGACTTGAAAAATCCAGGCTGGTTTTTGTGCCGCTCGCCAATCCGGTTGGCGTTTATCTGGGCACCCGTTGCAACGGCAACGGTGTCGATTTGATGCGCAACTCACCGGTGGAAGGCATGGGCCCAACCCGCATTTACAGCGGTCACCGCATCACACCACATCTACCCTGGTATCGCGGCGATAAACTGAACATGGAAAAAGAAGCTCAAGCCTTGTGCCGTGTTGTCCAACAGCAGGTGTGCAACTCGCCGTTGTCCATTGCACTGGATTTACATTCCGGTTTTGGTATTCAAGATCGTTTATGGTTTCCCTACGCCTCACGTAAAACCCCTTTTGCCTTTATCGCTGAAACCTTGGCATTAAAAGAGCTATTTGATCGTTGCTATCAACACCATATTTATAGAATTGAACCAACCTGCCAGGAATACATGATTAACGGTGACTTGTGGGATTATCTGTTCGATGCGTTTGTACAGCAAGCTCCATCCGAGCATTTGTTTTTGCCGCTGACTTTGGAAATGGGCTCATGGCTTTGGCTGCGTAAGAGTCCGATGCATCTTTTTTCCCGGCATGGCTTGTTTCACCCGCTGTTGCCACATCGGCAGCAACGTATTTTTCGCAGGCATTTTTTACTCTTTGATTTCTTACACCGAAGCCTGCTGTATCCGGAAAAATGGACACAACTGAAGCCCCATGCAAAATCAAGCTATGAAAAAAAGGCCTCTGGGCTTTGGTATGAATAAAAATATAGGGCAAAACTGGATACTGCTGAGAGGCCTGGCGCGGGAGTCAGCACACTGGGGGGATTTTGTGCCCCTACTACAAACAGCATTCCCCAACGCACAAATAACGCTGCTGGATTTACCCGGCACCGGTTGCTTTAATCAACAAATCAGTCCCAGCAACATCAAGGCAATAACGGATCAAGTGCGCGGTCTAGCGTTAACGCACGGCTTGCTACACCAACCGGTCACGCTATTGGCACTTTCATTGGGGGCGATGGTGGCTTGGGAGTGGCTGCGACGCTATCCTGAAGATGGTTGCTGTGCAATTCTGATGAATACCAGCTTTGCCAATTTGAGTCCCTTTTATCAGCGGCTACGCTGGCAAAGTTACACCGACTTTATTCCGTTAATGGTGGCGCGTGACCTGTATAGCCGGGAATTGAAGATTTTGCAATTGGTTAGCAACCGCCGCGATCAAGATCAAGAAATTGCGCTAGCCTGGAAAACAATACAAAACTTACGCCCTATCAGCCTTAGCAATCGTTGCCGCCAGATCATAGCGGCGGCAAGCTATCGACCCGGTGACTTAAAGCCTGCCCAACCGGTTTTATTATTAAACGGGCAAGGTGATCGCCTGGTATCGCCCGCCTGCTCTGTAGCGATACATCTAAAATGGCAGCTGGAACTTCGTGGCCACCCGTGGGCAGGTCACGATCTAACGCTGGATGCTGGTGCATGGGTCATGTTGCAACTGAAAGATTGGTTGGCTCACACTCGCTAGCTGGCGTTTAAAAACCCCATCAAAGGCACAAAAATATGTAACTACTCAGGCCTGAATTACTTGGGCTGTAGCGTATTTTTTGACGTAAAAACCAGAAAAAATCGATAAAAACATCACTTTCCCCGTCATTTTTACCCAGTAAAACCGCTGTAAGCCACGATTTAATAGCCTGAGTAGTTACAAAAATATAATACTTTTCGTGCCTTTGATGGGGCTATATCTTTTTGATAACTTCACCTGTCATAAATCAAAAACTTAATTAGACATCTTTCCTAAATACTCTCGTATCGCAGATTAACGAGAGCTGCCACCAAGTTCCATGTCAGCGAGTAATTTTTATGTTTACCGCGATAAACATCTTTAACAATCCTGAAGATCTTACAGCGACGATTAATGTGCTCAATGAATATACGTCGTTTTGCTAGCGCCTTATTATGGGTGTTAATGGCCAACAGAATTGAGCCATTATTGGCCATTAATTTTGAGCCACTTTCCCAGAGAAAAATCACTTATTCAGTTTTGATTTCAGTCGATAGCTTTCGCCTCCCAGCATGACAATATGTGAATGATGAATGATTCTGTCCACGATAGGGACGGCGACATTACCATCAAAGAAGAACTCTCCCCAGTGAGTGAATTCCTTGTTCGTCGTCAAGATAATCGATCGGTATTCATACATGGCGTT
>CANNNV010000224.1 GCA_947506155.1 Methylococcaceae bacterium | reverse complement strand
ACTTATTGCCCGCAACGATGGTTATGGGTACAAGTTTCAACCCAAGATAGCAAACGCAATAGGAGCTGCGTGAGTTGGGTCGGCTAACGCCGACACGCTATCCCTCCCCGACCTGAAGGACGGGGTATCTCGCGCAAAAATTGATGAACATCCTGAATCAGCCCATCGAGATTTTAACAGGAATAGGCACTCAAACCGCCAGCCGTTTGCAAAAACTCGGTCTTTGCCGCATTCAGGATCTTATTTTTCATCTGCCATTGCGTTACGAAGACCGCACTTGTGTTTCTCCGATCAACTCATTAAGACCGGGCATGACTGCACTGATCAGAGGCAGGGTTGAATTTATTGATGTTTCAGCCAAAGGCCGGAAAAGTTTGATTTGTCAAATCAGTGACGGCACTGGCTTTATCAATCTGAAGTTTTTTCACTTTACCACCAATCAGCACACGGCACTCAAACCCGGCATACTGATCAGTTGCTTTGCTGAAGTGCGTTACGGTTATACCGGGCTGGAAATGATTCACCCCGAATACAAGCTTATCGTTGATTCGGGCGACTGCATTGCAGAATCACGCTTGACCCCGGTTTATCCGCTGACCGAAGGTCTTAGTCAGAATGTGATACGCAACACCGTCAAACAGGCTCTAAACTTGTGCAACCGGGAACCTGAGCTGCTGACCGACTGGATACCCGAGTCGCTGTTGAAACAATATCACTTTCCATCGCTTGCCCAGGCAGTCTCCACCCTACACGCACCGGATGGCGCTTGCTCTCGTGAAACCGCCTTGCAACGACTGGCTTTTGAAGAGCTGCTGGCACATTATTTAGCCTTAAGAATAAATCGAAATAAAGCTAAAATCTGGCTAGCCCCGTGTTTCTCTGAAACAGAGGCTGGCAAGCTCGCTACCGAGCATTTTCTTTGCTCCTTGCCATTCAAACTAACCGGCGCGCAGCAACGGGTGATTGCAGAAATCGAGGCGGATTGTCGTTTACCGCATCCAATGATGCGGCTAGTGCAAGGCGATGTTGGCTCGGGAAAAACCGTAGTTTCCGCTTATGCCGCTTTATTGGCGTTAACCGCAGGTTATCAGGTCGCAGTAATGGCGCCGACCGAATTACTGGCAGAGCAACATTTTCAAAATTTCAGCGCCTGGTTTGCAGGCTTTGATACTCAGGTAATGTACTTAACCGGACAACTCAAAGCCAATGCCAGAAAATCCGTGTTACTGGCGCTGGAGGATGGCACAGCGGGCATAGTCATTGGCACGCATGCCTTGTTTCAGGACAGCGTAAATTTTAAGCGTCTCGGCTTGATTATTATCGATGAGCAACACCGTTTTGGCGTACATCAGCGGCTGGCGCTCAGAGAAAAAGGTCAGCAAGGCGAGGTCAGGCCTCATCAGTTGGTGATGACCGCCACACCGATTCCGCGTACTTTGGCGATGCTGCAATATTCCGACTTGGATATATCTATCATTGATGAGTTACCCCCAGGCAGAAAACCGATTGTCACCAGTGTCATTCCCGCCGAGCGACGCGCTGATGTTATCAAAAAAATTAACGGCTGGGTAGCCCAAAAAAAGCAGGTGTATTGGGTCTGTACGCTGATTGAAGAGTCCGAAGTTTTGCAATGTGAGGCCGCAGAAAAAACTTCAGAAATGCTGACTTTAGCCTTGCCTAGTTTGCGTGTTGCGCTGATCCACGGTCGTATGAAATCAGCCGATAAAGAGACGATTATGCAGGCGTTTAAAAACCACGAGATTGATTTGCTAGTCGCGACAACCGTGATCGAAGTCGGCGTCGATGTGCCTAATGCCGGTTTAATGATTATCGAAAATCCAGAACGCTTAGGTCTGTCCCAGTTACACCAATTGCGCGGCCGGGTTGGTCGGGGCAATTACGATAGTTATTGTTTACTAATGTATCAAACTCCGCTGTCTGATAACGCCCGTCATCGTCTGGGCGTTTTGCGAGATAGCAATGACGGCTTTGTCATTGCCGAAAAAGATCTTGAGTTGCGTGGCTCCGGCGAGGTTATGGGTACCCGGCAGACCGGACAAATACATTTTAAAATTGCCGATTTGAGCAGAGATTCCGAGTTAGTGGATCGTATTCAGCAACTCGGCGACCATTTTCTCACCCACTCGCCAGAGGCCGTACAACCTTTGTGTGATCGCTGGCTGGGAACACTCACAGACTATTCCGAGGTTTAATCCACGTTGGCTAGTAAAAGTTTTTTATTTAATCAAGAGCCTCAGTGGCTGGAAAATCGACCAGGAACCCGTCACACCTTACCTGAAAATGTCCAGTCCTGGACGTATGAATCGGGATCGTTAACCCAGCGCCTGCGTGATTATTACGGCGATGCAATTGGCGTTAAAGTCCTATTACAGCAGAGGACTGCGCCTTTTTTAACTGAACGCCGATTGCTGAACTTGCCCGAAAACAAATACAGTTTAATTCGCGAAGTTTTACTGCACGCCGATGGCAAGCCGCTGATTTTAGCAAGAACGATTATTCCGGTAAAAACTATCAAGGCAGCTAAAAGCAATCTCGCTCATCTGGGCAGTCGTCCACTGGGAGAAGTGATTTTTTCCTATCCTAAACTTGAGCGCATTGAAATGGATGTCACCTTGATTAATCTGCCCATTTGGAGCGAGTCTGCAATAGCGGTAGGTCATATAGCTGAGCCGATCTGGGGCAGAAGAACTGTCTATGCGATGGCTCAGCGACAAATGCTGGTCAGCGAGTTTTTTTTACCTGGGGTTTTTTGATCACTTTTCAACCAGCAACCCCGCTGTCCGTTAAATCGAAGATCTTAATTTTTACGCACAAATAATCAGGCGGAACCTGATATTTATCTGGTGGTATCAGAATTTTTCATGGCGCTCAATAATTTTTGTTCTATATTTCTACTGCAGTAACTTCGCCGATACTTTTTTCTTAACTTTCGTTAACTGCCACGTTAAAAACGTGGGGTGTATCTACCAAGGGAACCTGTAATAAACAGGTTCCGCTTTGTTAACTACCAGGGCTTGGTTCTCGCCAAAAGGTACAAGTAGTTAAGCGCCTACAATTTTAAGT
>CANNNV010000223.1 GCA_947506155.1 Methylococcaceae bacterium | reverse complement strand
CTTAAAGCTACCACTTTTCATCGGGTTTAATGTACCTACAAATTAGCAGCTCAGATATACCAATTTAATGAGATATATTAATAACCAATTGATTATAAAAATAAAATTTAATTATAAAATTTGAAACAGTACCCCGCTCAATGTAAGTTCTAAAGGAATTATAATGATTAAACCTTCTGGGGTCTTACCTATCCGTTACTTCGCTAAAATAACCTTACTATTAAAATGAAAGATTTACATGTCATAAGTTTCACCAAAGCACCGATTAAAATAAAAATAGATGATCATATTGATTTTGAAGTTAGTTTTAATCTATCTGACCGTGAAGTCGGTTACGATGATGACATACGATTTACAATTAATGAAACAGGAGACAGGGGAATGAAAATATTAAAGGGGGATAGAACAAGTTTACTCTTAACACAAGAACAAGCCGTGCAATTAGCTCAAGCTTTAATACAAGCAACTAAGGAAAGTAGAAGTATTCCCCGTAAGAAGTAAAGTTATACTTTATCAGCAATTCTAATTATAGAATATATTCTATAATTCCGCCGTTATTTATCCATCTTAACCTCACCACCTATTAGTTTACTAAAAATCCGGATTTAGCTATTTAAATAGAATCGCGACCTATTTATTTTGCGATTAACTGAAAATCTATTTTTACCATTTTCGGCAAACTGATAGGTGGTGAGAAAAAACGTCTCTAGTTTTATACCTTATAATACTAATCTTCCTTAGCCATTTGCGGCATTGCAAAGAATCCTATGGAACTTTGGTGTCGTTTGTTTAAACGCACCCTATATTGGCAAAACACAAAGGGGGGGTTTGATTTCCTGGGTTATCGCATCCATCCTGACCGTCTCTTGCGTCCCGCTTTGCAAAGACTAAACCGCTTGTTTGAACGTGCCCGTCGGCTTCATGAGCAAGGGGCTGATGAACATCGGCTCCGACAGTACGTGCAACGCTGGTTTACTTGGCTACACAGTGGTCTGCGCGGCAGGGTGAGTAAAAAAGGGCGCTTTTAACCAGCTACCGCCTCTCACCCCGTTAATGCCTTTAGGCCAGTGCGGGTACTGTTTGGCGATAGCTGCTTATTTTTTTCTGGCTATGCGACGGCCAGTAATGGGGGCGTTTTACGTAAGTGAGATGCCGTTTGCCTGCCTTTCCTCACCAATCCAAAGAATCGGCATCGCCCTACGTGCCGGTAGGCCACTGCCAGGATTTCTTGTGCTTCCCTCCGCTAACTGGGTCTAGTTCGTTGTCCGTCAGGTCTCCCGTTTGCGTCGCATTCAAATCCGCGCATGCCTCTGCGACTGTGTCATCGGCGCAATCTACTGCGGCTGTGTCATTCGTTTCTTGTGCTAATGTGTTCATGTGTCTTTCCTTATTGTTTTCGAGATCTACCATTGTAGACAGAAGCTGACGACCTGCTCAAAAGTTCGTAAGCGTTTCATTTTTTCAAACCGGTAAAAAATGCCTACCTCGTAAGAGTTGTTAACCATACTCTTAATTACGTAATATTACTTAGCATTTTTTTGAAAAATATCATTTGTAATTATACACTCACACTAATAGACATCTTTCCTAAACACTCTCGTATCGCAGATTAACGAGAGCTGCCACCAAATTCCATGTCAGCTAAACTATCCGATCATATTTGGTCGACTCAGGAGTGGATTTCGTACCCAGCGCGACCGTGTATATCAACGTGAGGCACGACCGGATATTCCAGACTAAAGAATGCCAAGAGTGTTAGTTTTTACTTCAATCCTAGGCGTGGCGCAGGCTGCAGGGCACTATTACCCTTTTACGCATATAGTGGCTTTATGTTTTAGGGGGATAGGCAAAAGCCAAAGTAATTTGCTTACTTCACGGCTCTGACTTCAAGATGAATGCCGCTCTGGATTTGAAGATGCGAGATCACAGCAAACAGGTTTTTAGCCTGTGGATTTCCTCTTTGGCTAAACATGCGCATCAGGCTTTTAGGTGGCGTATTGATGGCCTCGCTGAGATTTTCAAAGCCAATGGTTGCGTTGATATAGTCACGCAAGACAGCCTTGCCGGTATCGACATCACCCGACAATAAGCATTCAACGCCTTCACGCAGAAGTGCATCTCTGAACTCTGTGTCATGCTCGATACGGGCTAGCACGGTTTCCTTAAAACTGCGGGTTAATGTCATTTTTCACCTTTGTGTCGCTTGCGTTGTTTATAATCGTCCCATCGCACTTGGGCGGCATCGATGTCTTGCTGTTGCCGTTTCTTCGTACCGCCAACCAACAAGATCACCAAGCGCTCGCCATCTTTGCCAAAATAAATTCGGTAACCAGGGCCAAAATCAACTCGATATTCCAATACGCCAGAACCAACCCCTTTTGCATTTGAAAAATTGCCCAACTCCATACGAATAAGTGAGGTCGTAATCTTGGCGGCGGCTTGCGCATCAAGGTCATTAAACCAATCCGCAAAAGGGCTGCTTCCATTTTTGTCTATATATTCTTGAAGCTTGATCATGAGTTATGGTAACTTATAAGTTACCTGTATTCAATGTAATTTATATATCCGCCACCAACTTACTCAACCGTTCCTGTCCCGCATGGGTGTAAATCTGCGTGGTAGCAATGCTTTCATGTCCCAGCAGCGCAATCGTCAAGCGTTACAATTTATCGGCACTATCCGAGGCGCTAAGCGCAAAGCCCTTATGTTGGAGATAAATCCTATATTTGAGTTAGGGTCGAAGGCTTTAATACTATTCGGTAAAGTCGATAAAACCTAAGGGTACCGCTGTTCTGGTAGAGCAGGGGTTTTGGCATGTGTGGCAGAGTATTATTATTTTGCCTGTTGTAGCGAAAATAATGCTAACATGTAATTTATGTGTTATTTCTGGAAAAACCGGCATTAACTATTTAGCTTTCCGGTTCTCTGAACTGCGCCGAGCTTATTGTCAATCACCCCGCCCTGAAGGACGGAGCTTGTAAAAGCTAGGTTGACCAGACTAAGTGCTAACACAGTGCTACGATTACAACAGGTCGTTAAGACTTACCAGCAAATGCTTCCTTAGTTTACTGCTCTAAAAGGATCGGATCACGCTG
>CANNNV010000222.1 GCA_947506155.1 Methylococcaceae bacterium | reverse complement strand
GTTTTCATGAGACACCACCATGATTTTAGTTGTAACCACTAAATACGGTATCTAACAAAATCAATCACATGTCAAATTTAACTACCCCCCATAATCCGGTACAATCAGAAAACTTTAATATTTTTCGTCAACTTGGTCTTAATTTGCTAAAAAAGGAGCCGTCTAAAATGAGCATTAAGAAAAAACGCTTTGAAGCGGCATTGAACGATAAATTTAGGGAGAACCTGGTTTTCCTGACCTGAAATTTATATGCGGTTGCCCTGGATCCCCGCCCTGAACGGCGGGGTTTTACGCTACTGTGTGATAAACTAACGCGCTTTAACATTAACTGAGATTTAAATGACTGCCCCACAAATTGGTTTTATTAGTTTGGGTTGCCCCAAAGCCCTAGTCGATAGCGAACGGATTTTAACCAAGCTGCGTTCCGAGGGTTATACCATTTCAGCAACGTATCAGGATGCCGATCTGGTGGTGGTGAATACCTGCGGCTTTATTGATTCGGCGGTAGAGGAATCCCTGGACAGCATCGGTGAGGCGTTGGCTCAAAACGGCAAGGTCATTGTTACCGGTTGTCTGGGAGCGAGAGAAGCCGAAATTAGAGCGCGTCATCCGCAAGTTCTGAAAGTGACCGGCGCTCATGCGCTGGAAGAAGTCGTCGCTGCGGTGCATGAACATTTGCCGCCGCCGCATGATCCATTTATCAGTCTGGTGCCGCCGCAAGGCATCAAGCTGACGCCTAGACATTACGCTTATCTGAAAATTTCCGAAGGCTGTAACCACCGTTGTACCTTCTGTATTATCCCGTCTATGCGTGGCGATCTGGTCAGCAGGCCGGTCGATGAAGTGATGCTAGAAGCCGAGCGCCTGGCTAATGCCGGGGTCAAAGAGTTACTGGTGGTATCCCAGGATACTAGCGCCTATGGCCTGGATTTGAAATATCAAAGCCGTGACTGGAAAGGCCGCTCGGTTAAAACCCGGTTCTACGATCTGGCCGAGGCCTTGGGCGATTTGGGTATCTGGGTCAGAATGCATTATGTGTATCCGTATCCGCATGTCGACGAAGTGATTGGGTTAATGGCCGAAGGCAAAATCCTGCCTTATCTGGACATACCGTTTCAACACGCGAACAGCCGTATTCTGAAATTAATGAAGCGCCCGGCGGCCAGCGAAAATAACCTGGAACGCATTAAAGCCTGGCGGGAAGTCTGCCCCGACATTACCTTGCGCAGCACTTTTATCGTCGGCTTTCCCGGCGAAACCGAACAGGAATTCGAGCAGTTGCTGGATTTCATGACCGAAGCGCAGCTGGACCGAGTCGGTGCCTTTGCTTATTCTCCGGTTAAAGGTGCGGTCGCAAATGACTTGCCAGATTTAGTTCCGGAAGAGCTGAAACAGGAACGTTTAGCGCGGTTTATGGCGCATCAGGCTGAGATTAGCGCCGGGCGTTTGCAGCGTCGAATAGGCCGGATCGAAACGGTGTTGATTGATGAAGTAGTCGAAGAAGGCGCAGTGGCCAGAAGTAAATCGGATGCGCCGGAAATTGATGGCCAGGTATTTATTGATGGCGCTACCCACCTGAAAGTCGGCGATTTTGTTGAGGTCGAACTTGAAGAAGCCGATGACTATGATTTGTGGGGCAGCTTGGTTTAAAAACTGCTTACAGGCAAAAAAAATCTCCACCATGATCACAAAGGAATGTAAGACGGGCCTTTTATTTTCAAGCAAAGTGTCTCAAAGTAAATAGTGCATCTGCAGGGGAGATTTGTTGGCCTTTATATAGCTGAATTCGCCCCTGCACATAGAGCATTGATATCTTCACAGACTAAGAAATATTTCATGGATAATTTGATTTGATGAATGTTCAATTTCATTTAGTCATCCCTGTAAATAGCCAATCCCCAATGAATGTAATAATATAAAATTAGCTTTCAAATAATCGATCATTTGCAATGAATACCCCAGCAGAAAAAAATCACAACCCTTCTCCGGAACACAACCACGAAAAATGCGTCAGTAAAGCAATTGGCACTGCTGAGCATTTATGCGTGGTGCGTGGAGTGCAATTAACGCCAATCAGGCATCAAGTTCTTGAGCTCATCTGGGAAAACCACAAAGCTGTTAAAGCCTACGAATTACTGGATCGTATCAAACCGGTAATGGACGCAGCAAAGCCGGCAACCATTTATCGGGCCCTTGATTTTTTAATCGAACAGGGATTAATTCACCGGATAGAAAGTCTTAATGCCTTTGTTGGCTGCAATTGTTCAGGTCATCAGCATGAGCAGTTACTGTTAATCTGTAAACAATGTAATGAAGTCGAAGAGCGTCCAGCGACCGAAGTTATGCAGGCCTTGTCTTTAGAGTTTGATCAAGCGGGTTTTGTAGTACACAGCAAAGCATTGGAGATTCACGGCATCTGCGTTAAGTGCATTGGGCTTAATGACAAGCAAAATTAATAGTCGGCTCACTGCTTAATTAACATTGTAGAAATCAATATTTAATAAAATAATGATTGCAATATGATATGTTATAACATATCTTACGATCAGCATTTTTAAATCAGTGTCACTCATCGACAACCACTTGTTAATTCGTTTTTTAACACAGGGGCTGTGTTATACCCTTTTTCAACAAATTGAGCATTTTATGAACAAAAAAGTCGCTATTGCTTTCTTACTGTCTACATCCTCGATAGAGCCGATAGCATTCGCTGCCGAACAGAACATAATTGAATTGGATGAAGTGATTGTCACCGGAGCATTACAAGAAAAAGCCTCAGAATCCGCGGTTCCAGTTACTGTTTTAAGTGATAAGGAATTGAACTTGAAAGTTGGGCACAGCATCGGCGAAACGCTGAAAAATGAGTTGGGCATTACCAGTCAGTCTTTCGGTCCTGGCGTTGGTACGCCGGTGATTCGAGGTCAAAGCGGGCCGCGTGTGCGGGTGTTGAACAACGGCATCGGCAGCAATGATGTGTCGGCTATCAGCCCTGATCATGCGACCAGCGTAGAGCCGTTACTGGCGGAACGCATTGAAGTATTGCGCGGCCCGGCTACCTTGCTCTACGGCAGCGGAGCCATTGGCGGTGTGGTCAATGTTATTGATAACCGGATTCCCGGCAAACTGCCGGAAAGAATGCTGGGCGG
>CANNNV010000221.1 GCA_947506155.1 Methylococcaceae bacterium | reverse complement strand
TCGACCTCTAAATGCCGTAATGCGGACAGTTCCGCCGGATTGGAAACGGTGGGACGATAGGGCGTAACGCTAAGTTGTTCGGCGTGGACCACCCAAGGGATAAGAAACGCGGGTAAGAGCAAATGTAAGCGCATAAGGATAATAATTAGGAATAAATGATGTGCGTCAATTTTACACGACTAAGCGGATAAGGGGTTTGTAGCTTAAAACGAGGCAAGATTAAGGCGATAGGCCGAAGAAAAATAATTAAACTATGTTATTTAACACATTAAACCATGTCATATCGCCTAGTTTTATTCAAAGCCCCGTAAATAGCCCGATAAAATGAACGGAAAGTGAGTCATATCACCTATTGACCGGATATGGATTACCGAAACACGGCCGATTCAAGCGGGTTTATCCCCCGCCCAAATGAAATACTGGGGTACAAAGTCATTTTTAAGCTTATAGAGATAAGTAAAATCAGCGTGTTATGAATTTCAAGCTGTCATTAATATAATCCAGCGACTGATAATAAGTTGGCATGAATGGTGCTTAAGTCTTTGTCAGTTAGCGATCAGTGGAAAGGTTTCATAAACATTCATGCTTCGGTAACTCATAAAGCAGGAAAAATAATGACAAGATCAATAAAAAAACCTATCAAGGAGAATTTGATGAAAGATTTTAACTCGGTAAAAAAACTGGCACTTTACGCAACAGCAACTGTAATTTGTGTGGCTGGTCAAAGCGCATGGGCGCATACAGGAATAAAAGATGTTGTTCAGGAAGGCGTGGTGTCTTATAACGCACTAAACCTGTCTCATGGCTGTAACGGTAACGGCGATTCAGCCGCCAGTGCCAGCAAGAATCTTATTGCCACTTCTGTGGTATTTCCAAATGCCGCCGATCCTGCAATGGCTATCGTGACTAAGCTGGATCCGACTACGGGGGTCGTGATTGAAACTCTTGATGACTTGTCCAGCGATATTCAAGGTGTTGTGCCAGGAGTCGGTTTTACTGGGCTTGGGTTAGGTCATGTACAACCTAACTTATTTCCAAATTATATTCCGAAAATCGACAAGAATACCTTGGTTGGCGCGCACTCAACACCGCTCAATAGAGGCTTTGCTACACATAACGGCAAACCGTTTGCATCTGCGCCGATTTGGCAAGAAGTAACTAGTTCTTCAGCATTGGCTCCATTCAAGGTGGGTCCTGTTGCATTTAATACTACTTCTTGTGCACTGAGTCTTAAGGTGCGTGTCGCGTCGGTTAACTATTGTGACAGAGGCCTTAAAAGCAGAAAAGATCCAGCCAGAGCCGATGTTTGGATTGGTCATATGACGGCTAAGTTCAACGATCCAGTCGTTATGCCATATACTCAGGATGAACTTGATGCGGGCAAATTTTATTGGCCAACCATGACCATTGCTCGCAATCTGACCACTAACCCGCTGCCTGCCGGATGTGGTGCTGGTTATAATCTAGCCATTGAGCCTGCTGATGCGGATATTGATGCAAATTTACCGATTTCTTACGGTAAGAATCCAGCAATGGAAGCAGTTGATATGTATTGGCCCACTAAAAAATAACATGCCCAAATATCGGAAGCGGTTATTTATTCCCGCTAGTTTGGGTAATATAGAGCACTGAATTGATTGAGCAACATGACAGCTACAAATTCAATCCGAGGCAAGTTGGAGTGCAGGCTTCGCCTGCACTCCAGATGCCTGAATTAATGTTGCTTAATCAACGCTGGCATCTATATTCTTGATATTAACGTTCTGGTAACCTAACCAGTGCTTAAAACCACGAGATGCAAGTCTCGTGGTTTTTGCATTTTCTGAGTAACTATGATGGTGACGAAGTTCTGGGCGATAAGTTTGTTGGTATTAATGTCGACAGCGTTATGCGCAGACGAGAAAAGTGTTCGTGTTAGCAAGACCGAAGATGCCGGAAGCGAGCTTCAGCTTGAAGCGCGGCAAATGCCTCTGGCAAGCATACTTGACAAAATCGCCAAGGTGACAGGCGTCCCGATCCACTACTCCATGTTACCTAAAGGATTAGTGACAGCCTGTTGTGCAGGAGCAACAGTAAAACCGATTCTGGAATGTTTGCTCAATAAAAAAGCGGACTTGATCTTTCGCTACCCCCGTAAATCGTCTAAAGCCGATCAACAAAATTGTCCGGCAGAAGTCTGGGTAATGGGCGCGCATTTTGACGTGGAACCAAAAGCTTCTGCTGCGGTTGTAAGCGCAGAAAGGCCGCCGATAGCCAAACCGGTTAGGGCGATCCAAACGCTTAGCAAAGAGGATGCGGATAAATTAACGGAAATGGTAACGGACAAAAATCCTCAATACCGTGCCGTTGCTGTGTCTAATCTAGCTGCAAGACAGGCAAACGATCCGGCTACTTATAAGATTTTAGAGTCCGCTCTATCAGACCAAAACGCCGAGGTAAGGGCGCAAGCAGTTGCTGGTTTGTCCAAGCAGAAAGGCTATGATGTATCAACCGTATTACAGTCGGCATTGCAAGACGATAATGTTTCGGTGCGATTGATGGCTGTGGATAATGCCGGAGATAATCCAGTATTGCTACAGCAGGCGTTGAACGACAGCGATGAAACCGTGCGTACTTATGCGGCTATAAAATTGGAAACTCTTTCGGTTCAATGATAGGCGGATTTTATTTGGCTGCCCAGTTGATAACAACGATAAAGCGAAGCAGTGGCAGTCTTTTGAAGCGTTCCAAGGATTTTAGCTTTACATTCTGGCAAAAATGCGGCGAAATAATTAATTTTGCCTTAGTATTTTTACGCTGGCACATTAACAATTGACGAGGATCATTAATGAAACAAATACCGTTAAAGCCAGTTTTGGTAACAATGATATTATTAACTGCATGGGGCCAAACAAATCCGGTTTCGGCTCATGATATCACAGGATCGTTAGGCAAAACGAATACGGCTATCGATTATATTCAGGTGCAGTGTTACAACGACGGCAATGGATCAAATGACCATCTTGAAGTGAAAATAAAAGGTTCTTCCCGATTTCGCGGGGTAACCACTATATGTAGTCTATGATATTTATTGCCCATGAGCGTATCGATCCAGCTCCAATCAAGAAATAGACAATAAGAGAGCCATGCTAATACCAATCCCCCTGGATATTCCTGATGTTAAAGT
>CANNNV010000220.1 GCA_947506155.1 Methylococcaceae bacterium | reverse complement strand
CGTGGACAGAATCATTCATCATTCACATATTTTCATGCTGGGAGGAGAAAGCTATCGACTGAAATCAAAACTGAATAAGTGATTTTTCTCTGGGAAAGTGGCTCAAAATTAATGGCCAATAATGGCTCAATTCTGTTGGCCATTGACAACGCGGCACAAGCTGGGTTGGTAAAGCGAATTCATCAGCTCTTGTTATATATTTTAAGCACCCACTGATAAAACCAGACCGGGCGAAACAACACGATATAAATCAGTACAATCGGGGTAATGGGAATTGGGCTAATCTCAAAAAACGAAAGCACGACAAGAGCCAGAAGACTAAGAATACGCATCGGGTCTTTTCGTTGCCAAACGGGAGTTTACTAATTTTTTTTGTAGCATCAATCTAGTTGATCAATCCACTCATAAATCTCAGTCAAGGTCGTATCACATTGACAGCAACCGGTGCCACAAGCCCCGGTCAATGGCAATTTTCTGACTTTACCTTTGCTGATCCATTTGTCCAACATGCCTCGTAGCGCATCGGCATCCATGTCGAAATGGTTGATTAAATCAGCCAGTGCAACCCGGCGCTGACTTCGTAAATAAGCTCTTAAATCAGATAGAATCACTTAAGGTTTCCCGGTTTTGTTTAACCAGCTGCGCATCCGCCTGTTTACCCAGCAGATACAGCCCCAATAATACCGATAAAAACGCAGTAACTAAGCCGCTTATCCAGACTAAAGAGTAATCCGGGTGCTGGGTGTAAGTCATCGCTTGGTAAAAAACCGTTGCGGTCATATAGGCAATGAAGGTAGTCCAGAACACCACAAACACAGTCCAGTTCAGATTGGTTTCCCGGTAAATTGCAGCTGTTGCCGCGACGCAAGGCGCATACAATAAAATAAACAACAAATACGCGAAGGCCCCAGCTTTACCGTCAAAACTTTGCTGCATTGCCGCAAAGGTGTTGGCATTGACTTGCTGTTCTGTCGCAGCTTCGGCTAGGTCGTCGACGCTACCAATATTTAGGCCTAAAGGGTCTAATAATTTTCCCGCAACGGCTTGCAGATTTTTAGGCACGGTCAAACAGGCGCTTATTAACGCTTGCTCAAGGTTGAACAGCGGCTTATTAATCGTGATTGAATCCGTCGCAAGCTGGCTGTATAAGGCATCCAGGGTTCCTACTACCGCTTCTTTGGCCAAAACACCGGTAAAAATGCCGACGGTTGCCGGCCAGTTATCTTTTTCTATGCCCATCGGTTTAAACGCCGGGGTCAGGCTGCGGCCGATTTCGCTTAACACCGATTTATTGCTGTTTTCCTGACCGAATGTGCCATCTATGCCCCAGGCATTCAGAAAATTCAGCACCAATACCATAGGCAGAATGACTTTTCCGGCATTGAGCAAAAAGGATTTTAGCCGATCCCAGGTTCTTATGAAAACCCCGCGCACAGTCGGCATATGATAGGCGGGCAATTCCATAATAAAGGGCGCCGACTCGCCTTTGAACAAGGTATGGCGCATGATTAAACCGGTCAATACCGCAACCGCAATGCCCAACAAGTACAAACCAAACACCAAATTCTGTCCACCTACCGGAAAAAATGCGGCGGCAAATAAGGCATACACCGGCAACCTAGCGCCGCAAGACATGAAGGGATTCATCAGATTGGTCAGGATACGGTCGCGCTTATTTTCCAGGGTTCGCGTCGCCATAATCGCCGGTACATTACAGCCAAAACCGACTATCATCGGCACGAAGGATTTGCCCGGCAAACCGATCATGCGCATGAACCGGTCCATTACGAAAGCGGCCCTGGACATGTAACCGGAGTCTTCCAGCGCCGACAAAAACAGGAACAAAAAGCCGACAATAGGAATAAAAGTCGCCACCACTTGAATGCCGCCGCCTATGCCTTTGGTAATTAACACCACCAGCCATTGCGGCCAGTCCAGCGCAGTCAGCATCAAACCTAGCCCGTCAATCAATACCGCGCCTACAGCTTGCTCAAAAAAATCGACAAAGGCACTGCCGAAATTGATCGTAAACATGAACATCGCATACATCACCAATAAAAAGATCGGGATGCCCAAAAAGCGATTCAATACCACACTGTCGATTTTGTCGGTGGTGTGACGATTCACTTCGGTCAGCTTGCAGACCGCGCCGTTGGTCAATTCGTTAACAAAACCATAGCGAGCATCGGCGGCGAGTATGTCTATTTCATCATCGGTTTCTGTTTCTACCCGGCGCTGCAATGTTGCAACCGTTGGCAGGAGTGAAGTTATTTGGCCTAGGTTTGCAATCTGTTTGGCCAGGGTATCGTCTTCCAGCAAGCGCACCGCCAGCCAACGCAGGTCGCACTGCTGTTTTTGTGCGGCCTCCCGTAGCAGCGGTGAAATATCGGCAATGGCTAGTTCCAGCGCCGGAGCATAGCTGATGGTTACGCTAGGTATGGGCTTAGTGATGGCGGCGTTATTGATGGCAGACTTTAAACGCGCGATACCCTCTTTGGTTGAAGCGGTGATTGGGATAACCGGGCAACCCAGATGCTGTTCGAGAAAATCGATGTTGATATTGATGCCGCGTTTTTTAACGGCGTCCATCATATTCAGCACCAAAATCATCGGCACCCGCATTTCGATCAGCTGCGAGGTCAGATAAAGATTTCGCTCTATATTGGAGGCATCGACGATATTGATGATCAAGTCAGCCTGCTTGGAGGCGACATAATCACGGGCGACTTTTTCATCCAATGAAACCTGGTCATCAGCGGCTTCCAAAGAATAGGTACCGGGTAAATCAACCAATTCAATCAGCTTGTGCTCAAAACGGTAATCACCGGTTTTTTTCTCGACCGTAACACCGGGCCAATTGCCCACATGCTGTCTGGAGCCGGTCAATACATTGAATAAAGTGGTCTTGCCACAATTGGGATTACCCACGACGCCAACGGTAAAATCAATTTTCATCGGTTTTTGCGCGAGATACCCCGTCCTTTAGGTCGGGGAGGGATAGCGCGTCGGCGTTAGCCGACCCCAGCTCATGCAGCTCCTATTGCGTTTGCTATCTTTAAAAAATTAGGTGCTTGTCTTTCCAAGCGGTCAACCCGTGAGGGTATCCCCGTAAGGGGCTAGTAACGCTGCGGTTTCCCGCAATCTCCCTTCGACAATGATTACAACCGGCT
>CANNNV010000219.1 GCA_947506155.1 Methylococcaceae bacterium | reverse complement strand
CCCAGCGATGATTTTATGCCTGAAATTTTAGGCTTTACATCTAAAAAAATGATATTTGAAATTGAAAATTGGTATTTTTGCGTTGTTTTTTTCAACAAACAGAACCAATCTTCTGAACTGGCTTATAAAATCAGCGAACCGTAAGCATGAACTTGATTATTGAATACATTTGAATATATTACAAGCTACTTAGTAGCAGCTCTCAACTTCTGGTTTGGCTGGCTGCACCACCACATAGTTTTCTTCAATTTCGGCATGAAAATCGCTAGGAATCCTCGCCCAATCGACCAATTGTACGATGATGGGCAGATTGCTTTCAGAAAACGCATCAATCACTTCACCAAGATTGAGTTGTTGACGGCTCAAATCTTCAGGTTGACGCACCACCAAATCAAGGTCGCTGGCCTCGTAATAATCACCGTTAACCCGGCTGCCATAGGCCCACACTTCAGCATTGGGTAAATGCGTTTCTAATATAGCTAGCACCATTTGCAGATAGCGCTCCGGCAAATGTAATTTAGCGGCTTCAACGATTGGCATTTTCTGCCTCTTTGCCCAATTTTCGCTCCAAAACATCGGCTAAGGTGGCAATATCCTGTAAAAAAGCGGGAATTAATGTGAGTGTGTCGTTAGCGAATTGTTCGCCATAATCGTGTGCGGTGTTATTGCGGTTTTCGCGATAAGCAAACCACCGTTCAACTTCGGTCAAAGTCAGTAAATCATGGACAGCGGCAAGCCGTAAAATGTCTTTAACGGGTGTGGCTTCCAGTTTTTTGCCGCCATGACCAAACGCTTTCAGGGCTTTTTTTAGTAATTTAAACGCCGTTTCTTGAGTTAGCTCGTAACCTTTAATAATGGCATTACGGAAGACCTCTTGCTCGATACTGTCGCTTTCTGCTGCTTGATAAAAAACCAACGAAGAATCCAGCGTTTTCATACATCGGCGCAGTTGATTGATATTCAAATACAGCATTTGTTTGCCTCGATTACGCTGCGTTTTACGGTGTTAGATTTCATACCCCAATCCTCCTAACTTTGATCGTATCAGTTGATCCAGTTCGGCACCTTTGGCCATTTGCTCACCCAACGTTTCGGTCAGCTTTTGCATTTTATCGGCAAAGGCTTCATCATCGTCTTCAACGGCTTCGGCACCGACATAACGACCGGGTGTTAAAACATGACCGTGCTCCGCGATTTCTGCCAGGGTGACGCTGCGGCAGTAGCCGGGGATGTCTGCATAGTCTTCGCCTGAGGCACTCTCGCCACGCCAGGCGGCAACGGTGCTGGCAATTTGTTCAATAATGTCATCGGTAAATTCGCATTGCACACAGCTGATCATGCTGCCGAGTTTGCGGGCGTCTATGAACAGGACTTCGCCTTTCCGAACCCGTTTTTCTTTGACCAGGAGCCACAGACAGGCCGGGATTTGAGTATTGAAGAATAGTTGGCCCGGCAGTGCGACCATCACTTCAACTTTGTCGGCTTCTATCATGGCACGGCGAATCTGGCCTTCGCTGTTTTGGCTTGACGACATGGAACCGTTGGCAAGCACAATACCGGCGCGACCGGTGGGTTTAAGGTGGTAAAGCAGGTGTTGCAACCAGGCGTAGTTGGCGTTGCCTAAGGGCGGCGTACCATAAACCCAGCGCGGATCGCCTTCCAAACTGCCGTGCCACCAGTCCGAGATATTAAACGGCGGATTGGCCATAACAAAATCAGCACGCAAGTCGGGATGCAAATCGCGCACGAAGCTGTCAGCCGGTTCTTTGCCCAGATTAAAATCAATGCCGCGAATGGCAAGGTTCATGGCCGCCAGTCGCCAGGTGGTCGGGTTGGCTTCTTGTCCGTAAATCGACACATCTCCCAGTTTGCCGCCGTGCGCTTCGATGAACTTTTCTGATTGAACAAACATGCCGCCGGAGCCACAACAGGCATCGTAGACTTGGCCGTGATGGGGATTGAGGATGGCAACCAATAATTTAACGATGGAAGCGGGGGTGTAGAACTGTCCACCACGTTTACCTTCAGCACTGGCGAACTGACCTAAAAAGTATTCATAAACCTGTCCCAGCAAATCGCGGGCATGATTTTTAGTTTGCTCTGCTATCGTGCAGGATTCACCAAAGCCGATTTTGGAAACCAGATCGACCAGTTCGCCGAGCTTGCCATCAGGCAATTGCACACGGGCATAGCGTTTATCCAGAATCCCTTTCAGTTTGGGGTTTTCTGCTTCAATCAACAACAGTGCATCATCAATGCGTTTACCAATGTTGGCTTGTTTGGCCTGAGCGCGTAGGCTTTCCCAGCGTGCCGCTTCCGGCACCCAGAATACATTAACTTCTTTATAATAGTCGCGGTCTTCCAGTTCTGCATTAATCAGCTCTGGATCGGTATCGCCCAAATAATAATCATCCTGGCTATCGGTAAACTTGCGCGTGAGTTCTGTACGGCGGGTCTGGAAAGTATCGGAGATGTATTTAACAAAAATCAGCCCAAGCACGATGTGCTTGTATTCGGCAGCGTCCATATTGGCGCGTAGTTTGTCGGCGGTGGCCCAGAGTGTTTTTTTGATGTCTTCGATCATGCGTTTTTGCTTAGAAAATAATTAATTTGAAACTGCACCTAGGACCTCTAGTAACTAGAGTACAAGTTGTAAGCATGGTAGCACGAAACCTTCTTGTGCGGCCGTTAGATGCTAGTGGCAACCAGTGCTGGAGCATAACACGCCTATGGTGACATTAATACTCATCGTTCGCTCATTTTTTCTAGTGGTTGGCAATTATTAAAAATACCACATGTAGTGTTTTTCGTGGCCAATATAAAAAACACCATAACCCAGCGATGATTTTATGCCTGAAATTTTAGGCTAGTTTCACGTTACCAACTGCTTAACGTCAGCGCTTGTCTATCCACAGGCTGCCACCGTGTAGCTCACGGCGGTTGGAACTTTTATATGAAAACTTGGTTATCGTTTTCGACATTCATTATAGGCTATATGCAAAGAACAAGAATAATATATTTTTCACACAGGGCAACCGCATATAAATTAGCCTAAAAATCAGTCATAATACTCAGTTTTTTAGGGTAGTTAATCATGGCATTAAGTTTACAGGAAGCCTTTTCGTCGCTTAAAGATCCGCGAGTAGATAGGCATAAACGCCATATGCTGATTGAT
>CANNNV010000218.1 GCA_947506155.1 Methylococcaceae bacterium | reverse complement strand
TTGAACACTCATTCTGGCAACTTGAACACCGATTCTGGAAAAACCCAAAAAAGTGTTCAGCTTGAAACCAGAATCAGTGTTCAGGTTAAATCAGAATAGGTGTTCAGCTTGGATCAGAATGGGTGTTCAGGTTGAACCAGAATATGCATACGGTCGGCCAAAATGGCTTGGCTCAGAATGAATACTTTTGGGGGTTCTTCCACAGGACCCCAAAAAAGTGTAGGTTTGACAAGACTAACATTGGGAAGTCGAAAAGTAGACCAAAGCCACGCCAGATATGCCTTTGTAAAAAATCCTATGAAACAATCCTGTCGTTTGTTTAAACTCACCCAACACTAACATTTTCATGTATTTCTCTTTAAGTTAAAATTCCCTCCTACAGCCTCTAACGCTTGCAACAGAGGCTGCCGAATCAGAGCGAAGTGTTGGTTTGGCGGTTCTGCCGCCTGTACTTGTAAGAAAATTTTACCAACTGACATCAACTGTAACTTTGGCTCTTCCCGATTTCGTGGGGTAGCCACTACATGTAGTATAAGATAGCTGATCGTTAACAAGCTTACCGACCTACCTGTAATCAGGAAATAGACCATTAAGAGAGCCATGCTAATACAAATTCCCCTGGATATTCCTGATGTACAAATTGAAAAACTGGATACGTCCTCAACAAAAGGTTTTGTGCTGACGCTTACCAGTACGCTAAAAGGCACAGCCTGTAAGGGCTGCGGCAAACCGATTGATAAATTTTATGGTTACAGAAAAGAGATCACCTTAAGGCACTTACCCATATTAGACAAAACCGTTTGGCTTAAAATAAAGCCTAAACGCTATCAATGCTCTGATTGCGATAACGGTCCCACGACCACGCAAACGTGTAGTTGGTATGACAGTAAAAGCCCGCATACCAAGGCCTATGAACAATGGCTATTGCGCGACTTGATTAATAGCACGATTACCGATGTCAGCATGAAACGTGGTATCGGTAAAGCCGCCGTGGAAGGGATCATCAACCGCTATATTCATCAGCAGGTTGACTGGCAGACTATCAAAACCATACCGTTATTGGGCATTGATGAGATTGCCCTGAAAAAAGGGCACAAGGATTTTGTCGTGATTGTCTCAGCCATTAATGAGCAGGGAGAAAAACACATATTGGCGGTTTTGCCTGATCGAAAGAAAGACACCGTTAAAGCTTTTTTGGCGGTTATTCCAGTGCTACAAAAAGCCACTATCCAGCGGGTCTGCGTTGATATGTATGAAGGTTATAGCAATGCTGTTTATGAGTCCTTACCGGGGGTTGCGGTCATCGTTGATCGGTTTCATGTTGCCAAGAATTACCGAGGTTGCGCAGACAAGGCCAGAAAGCAGGAAATGCATGCCCTTAAAAAGACCCTGTCCGATAAAGAGTATGCCGAGCTTAAAGGTGTGATGTGGATATTTCGGAAGCGTCGGCCGGATATAACCAAGGAGCAACAGGTGCCGCTGTTGATGCTGTTTCGTTATTCACCTATGCTTCAGCAAGTTTATATTCTCAGAGAAGTCATGACCTCTATTTTTAATAGGCCTTTGACTAAAGCTCAGGCTGTAATAGAACTAGAGGCCTGGATTAAGCAGATACAAGAACAGGAACTGAGTTGCTTTGATTCGTTTGTGGGAACATTGCGGAAGTGGATGGCTGAAATCACCAATTATTTCATTCAACGGCAATCGAGTGGTTTTGTTGAGGGTCTCAATAACAAAATCAAAGTCATCAAGCGGCGTTGCTATGGAATATATGACTTAGGTCGGCTATTCCAGCACATCTGGCTCGATGTCGAAGGTAGGCGGTTATTTGGCTATGCCTAACACTACATGTAGTGGTCACCCCACAAAATCGGGAAGAGCCGTAACTTTTCCATCAGAATCGCGTTGCTCGACAGACTGAGTTCGATTAAAGCCCTTTATAGACGTATGGTCTGTGTGAACAACAGAACCAACTTTATTTCCATTTGAATCTAAAATTGAGTATGTCCATATATCGGTTTCAGCCATTGTTCCCTTTGAGCGATGACTTTCTTGTTTCAGAGTTTCGCCAGTATTTAGTTTGAGCTTATCTTTCAATTTTTTCTCCGATATTTTTCTAACGAATAAGGTTATTAACCAGTATTTGGCAGGCAAGCTATGTATGGTTCAAGACGCGTGACGTGGTTTACAAGCCTGTTACTTGCGTTTTGTAATAGTTGAAGCATTTAAACGTTACAACCTGGGATGTACCCACTAATCAGTTTTGCCTAGATAAAATTCGATTGCAACTTGGAGGAGAATAACACAACCAATCAGATGAGTTAGTGATAGTTGTGCGTCATTTATTACATTTGCATTTTATCTGGTGCTAGATATTATTCGTTACTGTCAGTCATTGGTACACAGATAAACTCCAATCACAAAATTGCCTGCCTTAAAGCAGCCACTCGCCACCGTCAGTTCATGGCAGTCAGCTGACCGCCATTTCAAACAATACACCACCGTGTAAATACACAAATAATCATTTCATCAAATGAAGTTTTACTCAAAAGAGCATTTACTCTTTTGAAGTTTATTTCTTTAAATAAGCTTCAAATATTTTGATAGTTAGGGTGTTTAGTTTGACGCCTTCTTTGATGGCTTGAATTTTTATTGCACTATGCAATTCTTCTGGGATATCAACGTTAAAACGTTGCATTTTTGTCTTTTCAGCCATTTCTGTTTCCGTATCCTGGTCTTGTACGGCAGCAATAGCCAGTTCTTTTTGTGTTTTTAATGTGGACGGTTTGCCTGCTTTAAGAGCCATTATAAAAAATCCTTTAATTCATTAGCTATTGCGCGTATTTCATTTGAAGCTTCTTCTTTCATTTCACTTGATAATACGGTTGAACCGGTCGCGGCGCTTTTTGCATAAATGACACGTTGGGTGGTGAAATTTTTAAAGACGGGTAGATCGTAACCTTCCAAAGCTTCTCTTATTTCATTACCTAATTGGGTATTTTTTATCACTCTGGAAATGATGAAAGCTAAAGTGGCCCCCATTGTCCAGACAAATAATGCTTTAATTTAAGATAGAGCCCTGTTCGCACTCCAGCTGAATGGCGCTGTCCCAACTTTCATACGGGAACAGATGCTTCTGTCGCCCCGTATTTATCTACGATCTTTGCCCCGCCGC
>CANNNV010000217.1 GCA_947506155.1 Methylococcaceae bacterium | reverse complement strand
CACATAGAACATACTGGTCACCTTAAATTGCTAATTGGCGACCATTTTATTTACTTTTCGCTATTTAATGTAACATATTGTTATTAAAGGATATTCAAAAATAGCGAATAACAGCCTTTTTTGTTAAAAGAGTTTTGAGTTGCTACTTAGTTGGCATCACGCTCGGACATGGCAGTCATCAACTTGTGCTGGAGCATCCATGCCGTGGGATAGCTGACCCCGAGTAGGCGCTTCAAAGCCAATGCGGACAACCCTGTCTTGGCTTGGCTGATGAGGTAGATCGCCAGAAACCAAATCGTCAGCGGCCAGGCGGGTGCTCTGAAAGAGCGTCCCGGCGGTCAGTGAGGTTTGACGTCGGCAGGCCTTGCACTGGAAGGTCTTGTGAGAGCCGACTTTAAACACGCTATGGCCGGTTTCGCCACAACAAGGGCAGATAAAGCCCTGAGGCCAGCGGGCTTGCTCAAGCTCGAACTCACATTGCGCTTCGCTGCCGAACTGTTTAAGAAACGCAGGCATTGACAGGCCCGCTTGGAATTGAACGCGATTCATCGGCATGATACGGCCTCCTTAATTGAAATAGCCTTTAGTATACGCCGTCCAGTCGCGTAATTCTGGGCTTGGCTGAAGCATCTTGCTAATCAGGAACTTTGTTGCGGTTTGGTAAAAAACACTTTTTATGACTAATGCAACCCATTGAATATCTGTATTTTTTTAAAAATATCCGAACTGAGTGCTTGTTTTTGCTGAATTAAATGATTTGAACCTTATTTTCATTGGTTTGATGATTTAATAATGAAGTGATGGTCTTTTTCAGCTATTTTTAATTACGGCCCATGCCAAGCCAAACTTCGCTAAATATTTTCGCAAGCGGTCGGCATCATTGGCGGCGCTACGTTGGTTGCGGGATACTGCGAACAGTTTTCGGCCTGCCTCAGATAAACTGGAACATTCCCGGCAAACGGTGATGACGGTTTGCAGTTGCAGGCGGTCGAACAAATCCAGCCCGGCGAGTTGTTCTACTGTGAGCAAGCTGTCCAGGATGTCGTTTTGAATTTCAGGTTGTGTATGCCAGGATTGTTCCAGACGCTGTATTTCATTAGTCACTTGGTCGGCGGAAATGCGCCCGCCTTCTGCCAAGGTTGCCATGCGCATAACCGACGCGCCCAAATCGCGGAAATTGCCGCGCCATTGCGCCGCTGTTGACGTGGCAAAAGCCAGATAGTGTTGCCGTGCTTCCTTGTTGAAACTGATTTTGTGGCCTAGCTCAACCGCTTGTCGTGCCAGTAAATAATCGAGGTTAGGTTCAATGTCTTCAGGCCGCCGTGCCAAGCCGGGCAGGTGGTAAGTCCATAAATTGATACGCGCAAACAAATCTTCACGGAAACGCCCTGCAGCCACATCCAGGCGCAAATCGTGATTAGTGCCGGCAATCAACTGGAAATCACTGGCTGCTTCCTTGTCGCTACCGACCGGATAAAAGGTTTTCTCTTCTATGGCTTTGAGCAGCATCGCTTGTTCATCCGCGCCCAACTCGCCGATCTCGTCCAAAAATAACAAGCCGTGATGGGCGCAACGCAACAGTCCGGCTCGATCCTGCAACGCCCCGGTGAACGCGCCTTTGACATGGCCGAACAGCGTGGACATCGCACCGTCTCCGCGCAAGGTCGCGCAATTGACTTCAACAAACGGCCCGTCGATCTGGTGCCGGGCTTTTTTCAGCTCATACACCCGTTTCGCCAGAAATGACTTGCCCGCCCCGGTCGGCCCCATCAACAGCATCGGCGCTTTCGAGCGCACCGCGACCCGTTCCACTTCATTGATCAATTGGTTGAATGCAGTGTTACGCGTGGCAATGCCGGACTTCAGCAAGGTGATGGCGTCGTTGTGGGCTCGGGCAAAACGTTGCGCAATGGGGTCGTATCTGCTCAAATCCAGGTCGATCAGCGTGTAATTGCCCGGTTCACCGGTTTTTTGACGGCGCGGCGGCGAAGTCTGTAATAACAAGCCGGGGATATAACGCGCTTCCACCATTAAAAACAAACAGATTTGCGCAACATGGGTGCCGGTGGTCAGGTGTATCAAGTAATCGTCCTGTTCGGTATTAAACGCATAGCTTTGGGCGAAATCGAACAAGGCCGCGTACACTTCGCCGAAATCCCAAGGGTCGTTGATGTTGATCAACTGGGGTAGCACTTGGGTTTCCGGGGAGACGCCAGCAATATCGGCCTGCACTTGCTCCAACAGTTTTCCTGATTAGCAAGATGCTTCAGCTTGCCTAAGCCAAGTTGCTGGACGTGGGCCAATGGACGCGGCGGCAACGAGTAGGTGCATAGGAAGCGTCTCAAGATGGAATCGTCGGTTGAAGCGGTAAGCAAATGCCGCTAAGTAGCGAATGCCATATTTAGCGAAGTCGAACGCATGGTAAGCGCCACCGAAACTGGTCTTGAGGTTACCTAGGATCGTGTTGATCCAACTGAACTCGGGTAAGTCCTTGGGTTTACGTCCACCCACGACGATGGGTTGGTGTAGGCAGCCTGCATCAAGGACACCGGAAAAACAAGCTAACCCATCGGAGATGACAACGCATCCGGGCGTGAGATCGTTCTTAGCCCATTCGGCTATCGCTTTGAGTGTAAAGCCTGGAACCGGTGCCAGTTTGATGTACAGAGGATGACCGGCGGTATCAAGCGAAACAGCGGCGACAAAGGGAACCTTATTTTCGGAGCCACGCCCGGCTTTGCCGCCAGCCAGTTCACCACCGAGATAGGCATCGTCGATTTGAACTTGTCCGTCTAGCGAGTACAGTGCGTCTCGTTCTGCCATGGTTTGCATGAGCTTCTGTTGCATCAACCAAGCCGTGGGGTAACTCACGCCCAGTAGCCGTTTCAGTGCCAAGGACGACAAGTTGGTTTTGGCCTGGCTGATCAGATAGATCCCCATAAACCAGATCGATAACGCCAAATGGGTACTTTGGAATAAGGTACCCGAAATAAGTGAAGTTTGTAAGCGACAATCCTTACATTGGTAAGTTTTACGCTTACTGACTCTGAGCAGGTAATGAGCCGATTGGCCGCAACACGGACAACGAAAGCCATCAGGCCAGCGGGTTTTTTCCAGCGCGTCCTCGCACTGTGTCTCAGTGCCGAACTGTTCTAAAAATGCGGGCAGTGACAAGCCCTTTTGGAATTGGATGCGGTTCATTGCCATGACGGAAGTCTCCTTGGGATTCGAAAACAGTATGCGCTTTTAATTCAGAAATAACTCGAATT
>CANNNV010000216.1 GCA_947506155.1 Methylococcaceae bacterium | reverse complement strand
CGCAATCTCCCTTCGACAATGATTACAACCGGCTCTCACTGTTGCCAGTGACGAAAAGAACCTTCGGGGCTTTACCTTTCCCCAGCGTGATCCGATCCTTTACAAGCTGCGAACTAAGGAAGCATTCGCTGGTAAGTCTTAACGACCCGTTGTAATCGCAGCACTGTGTTAGCGCTTAGTCTGGTCAACCTAGCTTTTACAAGCTCCGTCCTTCAGGGCGGGGTGATTGACAATTAAGAACCACTAAAAAAAATGAGCGAACGATGAGTTGATGCTTTACCAAAAGTATGATTCATAAGTTTTTGACTTTAGTTTAATCATGTTTCAAAAATTGTTCTGTAAGTACTTGATTATTTTATTCATAAAGACAGTCGCTCAAATCAGGTGCTTTAAGCTGCTTAGCCATTTTACTTTTATGAATCATTTGCATAACTTTATCGAAATCTGCATTAATAAAGTGTTTGCTCAAATGAGCACATAAACAATAAAGAGCTGAATAATCAGAGCTGTTCCCAGATGTACACTGATTTATTTTATCCGAAAGATTACGCATCACCGAAACGACCAAACCATCATGTTGCCACGTTACCGGACTATCAGTCACTTCGGCTCCTTGCATCGCAATTGCTGTTAACGCGCAATAAGCCAGATTGCCCAAGCCAGCGAGGATGTCGACAATCTCGCCGACTTTAATTGCTTTTAATATCTCACTACCTTTTTCCATCAAAAGTGCTTGATGTGCCACGATATCCATATCGGTCAACCGCATATTAGCTCCCTGTTCGACTGGTGCTAATGAACGTGTATCGTTCAGCGCTCTGATCTGCTGCAAGTACGGGGTCATAAATATCAATCAAATTCCCAATACAGCTTTTTGTATCACACTCCATTCACCATGAGGGGTACTTTTATCCCACCAGCGCAACCGATATTCACGGGTTTCGTGGCTGTTGCCGTCAGCGATAGAACGTTCATCGAGATAAGGTTTCACCGTGTCTATGGCTAAAAAAGCCCAGTCGCTGCCGTTGGTTCGACTTTCAACCCAAATCCCCTCATGACCATATTTATTAAAATCAATCCGCACTCTAGGACCTGTAGCACCCAATTCCACAGTAACAGTGAATTCAGGTGTTGGATGTTCAGTTGTATTTAATATCGCGATAATACCCAAATTTTTACCGATGGACTCATTATAGTTAGCGCTAGTCTTCAGACGAGTAATTAGAGCGAAAATTCGTTTTTGCATACCCGGTGTAGGAACAGGAGGCGGGTTAGGAAAGAGTGCCGCTTGAGGGTGGCTGATGTTGTCGGTACCACTACCGCTCACCATCAGGAGTTTGAATGCAGTGGATTCCCTAGCATCACGTTGGATGGCGGGATGCCAATGTTGCAGCATCCAAATATAGTAATTGACATCCATTGAGGTATTGCTAATTTCCTGATCAGTTATACCGCACATGGTGGCATGAAGTGGAAGCTTTAAAACATAATTGGTTAGCCAGACAATTTGTCCTGCCTCTGTATTGGGAAAAAAACTATTACTGCTCATAGGCGTATGCAAGCTCCTAAAGGTTTATTAAATGGCACAGAACATGATGGAAGATAAGTGATCGGATTTACAACGCTAATAAAAAAAGCCGCCTCTTTTTCTAGAGCCTAGACTACTTCTTATTTTGCTTTGGCGTCAAGACAATTATCGCAGTGCTATCTTTAAAATTGTTACATTCAATCTTGCTATTTGCGGGAAGCCGAGAAAAACTATTAGGGACTGTTCAAAATATTTTTGATCAAGCCAAACAAATCAGTGTTTGAATGTTTTTTTACAGTCACCGATCTTACACCAGAGCGGAAGAAACTATTAGGGCCATCCTTAAATGTTTTTAGTTAATCCATGTGCATGAAGCTAAGACATTTTTTTTCAAGGAAAAAATAATTAAAATACCAGTAAAAAAGAATAAAACCTTGTCTGCTTCGTATCTTCAATAGTGACTAAAAAAATTTAACTAATCGTTTACTAACATAATTCGCCGCCTCAACCATCATCCAAAAACAAATTTAACTGAATTAACCTAGTTCGCCTAAATACATTAATACCAAGAAAATGACACGCAGTTTGAACTTGGTTTACAAATAAACTTGAAAAATATAGCAAATCTTAGTACAATCTCGCTCTTTATTAAGCCTTTAACAGTAAGCCTAAGCAACGATGAAAACATTTAGTGCAAAGCCAGCAGAAGTTAAGCGTGATTGGTTCGTAGTTGATGCAGAAGGAAAGACACTTGGTCGTCTTGCTTCTGAAATTGCGCTGCGCCTTCGCGGTAAACATAAACCAGAATACACACCGCACGTTGATACCGGTGATTACATTATTGTAGTAAATGCAGAGAAGATAGGCGTTACAGGCAATAAAGAAAAAAATAAGTTGTATCAGCACCATACCGGTTATATCGGTAATCTGAAGACTGTTACCTTGGGTAAATTGAGAAAAACGTTCCCTGATCGTATTCTTACTACAGCAGTCAAAGGAATGTTACCTAACAATCCACTGGGTCGTGCAATGTTCAAGAAATTGAAAGTATATGCAGGTCCTGAACATGAGCATCAGGCTCAACAGCCTCAAGCATTAGATATATAAGCGGGTAGATTATGGCAGCAGCAGCTCAGTACTACGGAACAGGTCGTCGTAAATGTGCAATCGCACGGGTTTACGCGACATCTGGAACCGGAAAAATCACTATCAACAAAAAAACGATTGAAGACTATTTTGGCCGTAAAACTGACCAGATGGTTTCTCGTCAACCTTTAGGTTGTGTTGATATGGAAGGGAAATTTGATCTTAACATCATCGTTAAAGGCGGAGGCCCATCTGGCCAAGCCGGTGCTATCCGTCACGGCTTAACCCGTGCATTGATGGTTTATGATGAAACTTTACGTCCAGCGCTTAGAAAAGCCGGTTTTGTTACCCGCGATTCGCGTATTGTAGAACGTAAAAAAGTCGGCTTGCATAAAGCTAGAAAACGTCCACAGTACTCAAAACGTTAAGAAATACTTTTCATTCAGGTTTCTGTCTGGAAATAAAAAAGGCTGCATTCGTAAAGAATGCGGCCTTTTTTTATGTTTTATTGCTTTGCTGAGTCAATCACCCCGCCCTGAAGGACGGAGCTTGCAAAAGCTAGGTTGACCAGACTAAGTGCTTAGGCACTACGATTACAACAGGTCGTTAAGACTTACCAGCGAATGCTTCCTTAGTTCGCAGCTTGTAAAGGATCGGATCACGCTG
>CANNNV010000215.1 GCA_947506155.1 Methylococcaceae bacterium | reverse complement strand
TCACGGGTTGACCGCTTGGAAAGACAAGCACCTAATTTTTTAAAGATAGCAAACGCAATAGGAGCTGCATGAGCTGGGTCGGCTAACGCCGACGCGCTATCCCTCCCCGACCTAAAGGACGGGGTATCTCGCGCAAAAACCGATGAAAATAAAAAAAGTCGAATTACTGTCCCCGGCCGGAACCCTTAAAAACATGCGCTATGCGTTTGCCTACGGCGCTGATGCCGTTTATGCCGGGTTGCCCCGTTACAGTCTGCGAGTGCGTAACAACGATTTTCTTGAAGATAATCTGGCTAAAGGCATAACAGAAGCGCATCAACTCGGCAAAAAGTTTTTCCTGGCAACCAATGTGATTCCGCATAATGCCAAGGTTAAAACCTTTATCAGGGACCTTACCCCGATTATCGCAATGCAACCGGACGCGCTGATTATGGCGGACCCCGGCTTGATCATGATGACCCGCGAAGCTTGGCCGGACATGCCGATCCATTTGTCGGTACAGGCCAATACGGTCAATTATGCCTCGGTCAACTTCTGGAAAAGTATGGGCGTGGAACGGGTTATTTTGTCCCGCGAATTGTCGCTGGATGAAATTGAAGACATACGCCAGCGTTGTCCCGATACCGAACTTGAAGTATTTGTTCATGGTGCTTTATGTATCGCTTATTCCGGTCGCTGTTTATTATCCGGCTATTTTAATCACCGCGATCCAAACCAGGGCACCTGCACCAACTCCTGCCGCTGGAAATACGACACGTTACCGGCGCATGAAAATGCCGAAGGCGACACCGTGCTAGACGGCGGCTTGTTGTCGATGTCTGACATCAGCCATGCCAGTTGCGGCGGCGCCGAACGGCACCCGCTGGCGGACAAGGTGTATTTTCTTGAAGAAGAAGGCCGTAAAGGCGAATTGCTGCCGATCATGGAAGATGAAAACGGCACCTACATCATGAATTCAAAAGACCTGCGCGCCATTGAGCATGTGCAGCGCCTGGTCGACATTGGTGTGGACAGCCTTAAAATCGAGGGCCGTACCAAGTCGCATTATTATGTCGCGCGCACCGCGCAAACCTATCGGCAGGCGATAGACGATGCTTTAGCGGGCCGAGCTTTTCAGCCCGAATTGATCGGTGTTTTGGAAAACCTGGCCAATCGTGGCTATACCGACGGTTTTTATCAGCGTCACCATACCCACGAACAGCAAAATTACATCACCGGTTATTCGAAAAGCCATCAGCAGCAATTTTGCGGCGAAATCAGAAGCTATGATGCTGAATCCGGGTTGGCAACCATTGATGTGAAGAACAAGTTTTCGGTCGGCGATAAACTGGAACTGATTTTACCGGCAGGCAATCAGAATATCAGCCTCGAACGCATGGAAGGTATGCATGGACAAGCTATGGACGTAGCCTCGGGCGGCGGTTATGAAGTAAAAATACCGTTACCACAAATCTGCGCCGATAAGGGTTTGTTGGCGAGGTATATTTAATTTTTATTCTCCTCACCCCAGCCCTCTCCAGCAGGAGAGGGGGCAAATTATTTAAGTTATTTCGTGCCCATTCCTTCGCCCTTTTTTGAGACTTGAATCATGACTTTCACCACTGCCACGCTTTGCGATGTCCATTCCGAGAAAGACCATTTCCAGATTGCCGAACCTTTGCTTAAAGCCTATGGCGGCCAAATCCGCTTTTGCGGGCAAATTTCGACGGTGAAAATTTTTGAAGACAATGTGTTGATCCGAACCCTGCTGGAACAGAAAGTTGAAAACCGGGTGCTAGTTGTTGATGGCGGCGGCTCGCACCGGTGTGCGCTGCTGGGCGAGGAACTGGCAAAGCTTGCGCTTGCTAATGGCTGGCAAGGCCTGGTTATACACGGCTGTATCCGTGATTCCGAAATCATCAATCAACTGCCGATCGGCATACGCGCACTGCATACCCACCCGTTGAAAAGCCACAAGAAAGACCATGGCGACCGCGATTTATTGGTCACTTTCGCCGGGGTCAATTTCAAACAAAATCATTTTTTATATGCCGATGCCGATGGAATTATCGTGTCAGAAACCAGCTTGAGTTAAAATACCTCAACACTCCAACTTTACAGAATTTAAAAAAATGCAAATTGTACTCGCCAATCCCCGTGGCTTTTGTGCCGGTGTAGACCGCGCTATAGAAATTGTTGATCAGGCCATTGAAGCCTTCGGTGCGCCCATTTATGTGCGCCATGAAGTGGTGCATAACCGTACCGTAGTCGATGGGCTTAAAGAAAAAGGCGCCATTTTTATTGAAGATTTAACTGATGTGCCGGTTGGTTCCTATTTGATTTTCAGCGCTCATGGGGTTTCCAAACAAGTACAAAAGGAAGCGAAAGAACGTAATTTGACCGTGTTTGACGCAACCTGTCCTTTGGTGACCAAAGTGCATTTGCAAGTCGCCAAACACGCCAAGGAAAATCGCGAAGTCATCCTAATCGGCCATGCCGGACACCCGGAAGTGGAAGGAACCATGGGGCAATATGAACGGTGTACGGATAAGGGCGGTATTTATCTGGCGGAAACCCCCGACGACGTTAAAAATCTGGTGGTAAAAAATCCGGATGATCTGGCTTATGTCACACAAACCACATTGTCGATGACCGATACCAAGATTATGGTTGATGCCTTGAGGGCGCGCTTTAAAGGCATCCAAGAACAGAAAAAAGACGACATCTGTTACGCGACACAAAATCGCCAGGATGCAGTTTATGAACTGGCGAAAACCGCTGATATTATTCTGGTGGTCGGTTCGACCAACAGTTCCAATTCCAACCGTTTACGCGAAATTGCCGAACAACTGGGCAAGCAGTCTTTCCTAATCGATACGGCGAAAGACATGCAGCAGAACTGGTTTGAAAACGTTGGCGTGGTGGGTGTTACAGCGGGAGCCTCGGCACCGGAAGTTCTGGTCCAGGAAGTTATCGATCAGTTAAAACAATGGGGCGGACAATCGGCTGTTGAAATTCAGGGTATAGAAGAAAAAGTGGTGTTTTCTTTACCCAGAGAATTAAAAAAACATATTAGTTAATAACTTTGTAACACGAGGGAAATTTTCATAATTCCTATAAAAAAATAGTCAAAATCATCTGTTTTTACTCACCACAAAGAATGAGACATTTAACTGCTCTTTGTGGTAACAAATGTATTTTATACCCATAAGTACAAACGAAAATCGTCAATCACCCCGCCCTGAAGGACGGAGCTTGCAAAAGCTAGGTTGACCAGACTAAGTGCTTAGGCACTACGATTACAACAGGTCGTTAAGACTTACCAGCGAATGCTTCCTTAGTTCGCTGCTCTAAAAGGATCGGATCACGCTGGG
>CANNNV010000214.1 GCA_947506155.1 Methylococcaceae bacterium | reverse complement strand
GAAAAAAGCAAACTTTGCAGCTAAAATCGCCGATAAAAAATAAACACATTTTTAAACGAAAAACAGCATGATTTTAAAATCCGCTAATTTCGGTAATAATGCAGGTAAAATACGTGATATTTCATTTTTCATACCCGCTCAATGTAAGTTTAAATAGATTGAATCGAATATTTCTCTAATACGCCTGCTGACACAATATGCAAAATTATTTGAAATTCGTTTATAAGCATCAGGATGTTTTTGAAATATCTGCCAACATAGCTCATGAATTTCGCTGCTACCAGTCATATAACTCTCCACATGATAAATAAATTGATCTAAAAAAAAATGCGCCGATTGATTAGCATTATTTATTGATGCTTTGGCGATTTTTGCTATGACTTCGTAAGACATACGATAGACAGGAATTTTTGATTGTTTATTAGAAGTATTCGGTATTCGGCCAGTTGGTGTTAAAAACACCAACGCCTTATTATAATCTGGATAACGTGACTCCATAGCTTTCTGATAATCTTCAATTTGTTTGTCTCGCTCACTAGCCCAAATCTTGTTTTCTATACCGATGACCACCCTTGCTTCTGGAAATACAATAACTAAGTCAATGTAATCAAGTTCTCTATAGACAACAACTTTAGAATTTATAGTTGATATAATATTTGCCAAAGAAATTTCCTTTACGGTATTTCCACTTTCATATAACTCACATTTTTTCAGTTCTTTTGTAAATAAGTTTAAAAAGGTATACCCCATTCCGTGAGTTTCGTTTGGATTTAGCAAGACAGCAAGAATATTGGAATGGATCAATTCTTTATCTTTAATTCGCATGATTTTGAATAAATCAAACCGATTAGAATATGCATTCAGTTCGCTGAATTCATCCGAGAAAAATAAGTTTTCAATGATTTGTAAGTCTTTAGCCATAAGATTCCTTATTTAATTTTTTGATGATTAAAATATATCATAACATTTTAAAGTGCTTGATAAATTATTGACAATTTCCTCCCTCAATCCAATTGGCTCAACCACCACAATCCCCGCCCCCTGCGATCTTATCCACCAGCGCAATTGCCAACTATCGCTGACGGTGGCGGTCAGTTGATAAGCGTCATCCTCTGCTTTTAAGGTTTGATCGTCTGACAAACGGGTTTCTCTTAAGTAGTCTGCCAAATCGGCGCTGATCCAGGCTTTGATTTGCAAGGTGCCTTCCCCAAACTGAAAGGCGCCGCTGGCGATGTAAGCATCCAGATTAAAGTCGGCGGGGCGATTAACCGGTTGATCGGAGACGACGGCGTTGCGCATACGATGCAGGGCGTAAATTCGGACGTCTTGATATTTGAAAGCGGTGGCAACCAGATAGGTGATCGGGCCGCGTTGCACTAAGGCCAGCGGGTGCAGGGTTTGCCGGGAGCTTTTGCCGGCATGGGCGGTTTCGTAATCAATCTCGACTTGTTGATCGTACAACAAGGCTTGCTGCACCCGATCAAGAACTTGTTCATCAATGCTGGGCGGCAGCAACGGTAAAGCGGGAGGCACTTGACGGACTTTATCTTGCCAGTGAGCGGCGGCGTTATCTTGTTGTAAGGTTTTCAGTTTGGCCTGTGCATGGTTAAAATGCGCCTGCAAACTGGTGAGGATAGCTTGCGGCAGTAAAGGTTTTAACATGTCTTCCACCAGACGTAAGGATAAAGCTTCGGCCAGAGTAATGGCAGGAAGATTGGCGCTGGCACCAGGGTTCCAGTACCAGCCGTAAGGCTTACCTTTGTCATTGCACAGGATCGGGAACGGATTGCTTAACTCCTGTAAATCCCGTTCTACCGTGCGTTTAACGACGTTATAGCCAATTTTGTGTAATTGCTCTTGCATCTGTCGACTGGTGATCCCTGGATGTTTTGTGGGCAATAGTTTCAGCATTTCCCATTGGCGGGACACGGCATTAAGATCGCTGTTACGTGGCATAGTTAGACTCCGAAAAAGATCATTACGACAGTATAAGCCGCATTATGTGGATTGTCCTTGATTTGGCACAATCCATCAATCTTTGCTAAATGCTGCTGCGTATAGCTGAGGTAATATTTCCCCCGCTTTTCCATGCAAATTAAAAGCAGCTACCGCGTTAAGGCTGGTTTTAAGCGGATTAATTTGGACAATACTGCACCTTTTTTTATCGGTAAGATATGGCAATTGCGCAACAGGCCAGACTACTCCAGAGGTACCAACGACCAGCATCAGATCACAATGTCGGCAGGCTTCCTGTGCGAGTTGCCAAGCATGATCAGGCAGTTGCTCACCAAACCACACTACACCTGGGCGAACAGGGCCATCACAGAGATGACAGCGTGGTGGTTTAATGCGGTTTTCTTTATCGTTTTCTGGCAATGTTTCTTTTGGAAAGATGTATGGCTGCTCACAGAGCAAACAGCGCGGTTGATGCAAGCTGCCATGCAGATGTAAGACCTCGCAACTGCCTGCGCGTTCATGCAGATCGTCGACATTTTGGGTGATTAGGGTGAGCTTAGTCACCTGCTTTTCCAGTTGAGCAATGGTGTGGTGAGCTGGATTGGGCTGGGCACGTAACACTCGGATGCGTCGCCATTCATACCAGCCCCATACCAATGCAGGATCAGCCAAAAAGCCAAATTCACTGGCTAACGATTGAGCGTCATAGTTTCTCCACAATCCAGTTAGGGCGTCTCGGAAAGTTGCTATGCCCGATTCGGCAGACACACCAGCTCCGGTAAGAATGACCAAATGCTGAGTGCTTTGCAATTTTTCAATTAGAGATTGGGGGATCATTTGTTGAGTCTCATTAAGTAAGTTGGCATTGGTCAAACGCTTATCGTTTACCATTAATACGGTGTTTTTTAAGGCACATTCAGCGTACATTTGCGTCAACTATCAGTAATGTCGAAAGTGACGCTAACTTCCTAGGAACGTTGGCTGGTACTGCGATCCTATAAAAACAATCGGCTTCATCAATCAGCAGTACTGCGTTACCTTGCTTATCATAATAATCTCCATTTGCGACGAAATAAGGCGCACTCAATTCTCTGGATTCTTCTAGTTAAATTTGAAGTCGTGAGCCAGGCGACTTATTCTGTAGTCTTGATATTTGCCGCGCTATCTTAAACAAGCAAACCAACGAGCCATTTGCAAAATTACCGACTGGAAAATACAGCAAGTTAATATCGAACCATTTTTTGAACTGAGTAACTTACATTGAGCGGGGTACTGTTTCAAATTTTATAATTAAATTTTATTTTTATAATCAATTGGTTATTAATATATCTCATTAAATTGGTATATCTGAGCTGCTAATTTGTAGGTACATTAAACCCGATGAAAAGTGGTAGCTTTAAG
>CANNNV010000213.1 GCA_947506155.1 Methylococcaceae bacterium | reverse complement strand
CTTGTCAGCAGTGAAGTGGCATTAACTGTAAGAGAAAACTTTCTCTTGTAGGTAAACATTACCCACAGTCGCAATTTACATGAAATCGTTGGTTTGTCAAATTTATTATCGCTCTTCATGTTTTAGATTATATTTGTCTACATTTTAGTGCGATTGAGTATATTTTTTGTTACTTAGTAGTAGCTCCCCCAAAACAATTAATCGTTAACCTGTGGGTTCATGCGTCGGAGCTGCGCAGGTATTCACTTAACTCGTGAACTCTTTCTAACCCAGCAGGATTCCAGTGCATAATCGCCCAACTAAGCAACTCAGTTGTTGGAGCGTGCTGTAATTCAATCGGGGGATTTTGTCTTAATAAGTTGAGTAACTGGAAAATAACCCGGTTCGGCATGGTTAAGTCGACCGCTGTTGCTTGCGCTTGCTTGCTAAGTTTATAGCCCTGCGGATCAACAATAATAGGAACGTGCATATAGCTGGGTGTCGCCAGTCCGAGTAACTGCTGCACATAAATTTGCTTGGGCGTTTCATTCAGCAAATCACAGCCTCGGACGATATGATTGACCTGTTGCAATCCATCATCGATCACCACCGCAAATTGATAGGCAATAATCCGATCTTTGCGCCGCACAATAAAGTCACCCTGCTGTGCTGCAAGGTCACAGGAAATAAAGCCTTGCAGCTCATCCTGAAAAGAAATTAGGCGGTGATCGGTTTTGATGCGCAAAGCCTGAGGGACATCAGTATGAACGTGCCGGTTTCGGCAAATACCTGGGTAAATATCCGGCGAGGCTTCATTTCTAACACTTGCTGTCAGATTTTTTCTGCTACAGGCGCAAGGATAGATTAAGTGATTTTTTTCTAATTCGTTGAGGCTATGCTGGTAAATATCGATATGCTGACTTTGATAATAAACGTCATCATCCCAATTCAGACCAAAAGCCTCTAGGGTTTTCAAGATCGCTTCAGCGGCATATTTTACATTTCTGGGTGTATCCAAATCATCAATGCGTAGCCGCCACAAACCTTTTTGTGAGCGTGTTTGAAGAAAACCAGCTAGCGCAGTATAAAGGGAGCCGAGATGCAAAGGACCGGTTGGCGAAGGAGCAAACCGGCCAATAATAGGTTGTTTATCCAGACTTAACCCATTTGTTTTTCACGAATTTCATCAAGGGTTTTGCAGTCTATGCAAAGACTGGCCGTGGGTCTGGCTTCCAAGCGGCGAATGCCAATTTCGATGCCGCAAGACTCACAAAAACCATAATCCCTAGATTCAATTTCTTTAAGGGAATCGTCAATTTTCTTAATTAACCGTCGTTCACGATCACGGGTTCTTAATTCCAGACTGAATTCCGATTCCTGAGACGCTCGATCATTGGGATCAGGAAAATTAGAGGCGTCATCCTGCATATGATGCACAGTGCGATCGACTTCGTGCATTAATTCGCCTTTCCAGTTTTTAAGAATAGTTTCAAAATGCTTCAATTGAGTAGCATTCATATATTCTTCGCCTTCCGTTTCCTGGTAAGGCTTAAAACTGAAAGGTGATGCAACAGTTTTAGAACTATCAGTCATCCATTAACTCCTAAGACAATATTAAATAAAACCGCGCATTTTTAGCAGAATAGCAAAAACATAGCAAGGTTTATTGGTATCATTTAGGGCTTTTATCATCAGTGGCGAAATTATGGATATACGATTAGCAAGACGAACCGAGGAAATTTCTTCTTTTTATGTCATGGAACTGCTGCGTCGCGCTAAGCAATTAGAGGCGCAAGGCAGAGATATTATTCACATGGAAATCGGTGAGCCCGATTTTACTACTCCGCAAACTATTATTGATGCAGGCCTTAGTCATATCCAAACAGGGGAAGTGAAATATACCCCAGCTTCTGGATTGCCTCAACTGCGTGAAAAAATCGCTGATTTTTATCTTCAGCATTATGCAGTGACTGTCGCTAAAGAACGCATATTTGTAACCCCAGGCGCGTCTGGCGGTTTTTTACTCGCACTCGGTGCTAGCCTTAATCCAGAAGAAGAACTCTTGATGGCGGACCCCTGCTATCCATGTAACAGCAACTTCGTTAGGTTGTTTGATGGTCATGCCAGAACGATTCCTGTTGATGCAGCCAGCCATTATCAGCTAACCGCTGCCCAGATCAAACAGCACTGGACTCCGGCAACAAAAGGCGCGTTGATTGCCTCACCGTCAAATCCAACCGGGACCATGATTGCTGCGGAGCAATTAAGCGAGGTAATTGAAACTGTCAATGAATTAGGCGGCTGTTTTTATTCGGATGAGATTTATCACGGCCTAGTTTATGGTAAAAAAGCTACGACAGCACTGGCATTCAGCGACAACGTGTTTGTGATCAATAGTTTTTCTAAATATTTCGGTATGACCGGCTGGCGAGTCGGCTGGCTGGTAGTGCCTGAAGCATTTATTGAGGCCACCGAGAAACTGGCGCAAAATATATTCATCGCTACAGCCACCCAATCGCAGTATGCCGCGTTAGCAGCCTTCGATCCGGACACGCTAACCGAACTGGAACAAAGACGCGTCAACTTCGAACAGCGGCGTGATTTTCTGTATAACGCCTTAGTGCGTTTAGGCTTTGAGATACCGATTAAACCTGATGGCGCATTTTATATTTACGCTAACTGCTCGAAATTTACCGATGATAGTTTTCAATTCGCACTGGATTTGTTGGAGGCTGAAGGTGTTGCAATAACACCGGGGAAAGATTTCGGGGATCATAAAGCAAACCATCATCTTCGCTTTGCCTATACGACCTCTATTGCTAAAATAGCTGTTGCCATGCAACGTTTGGAAAACTTCATCAATAACAAAGGATAATTATGGCCGTAACACAACTATCAGCGCTCGAATTAAAAACCAGGCTTCAAAACGAACCCCAGTTATTTTTACTGGATGTCAGGGAGTCCAATGAATTTGACTATGCGAGCATAGCAAATAGCGTGTTAATCCCGCTTAATCAACTTCCGCAAAGATTGCATGAACTCAATCCGCAGCAAGAGATAGTCGTGATTTGCCATCATGGCATGCGTAGCTTACAAGCCTGTAATTATCTTGTTAATTCCGGATTTGAGCAGGTGGTAAATTTAACCGGTGGCATTCATGCCTGGTCTTGCGATTGTGATCATTCGGTGCCAAAGTACTAAGGTAATTTCCGGAAAATAATTTACCCGCATTAGTTAGGTCTTTTGACTTAGTCACATTAAATGGTAATATATATCCTTAAAAAACCATAAATAGGACGAGTTTAAATGAGCCGGTATATTACCCCACAAGAAGCTCAACGGATGTTTGGATTTCACCCAAAAACACTTAATCGATGGGCATTAGCGGGTAAAGTTGATTTTATTCGCTCTGTTGGCGGCCATGCCCGATAT
>CANNNV010000212.1 GCA_947506155.1 Methylococcaceae bacterium | reverse complement strand
TTTTGTACGCAAATGTACGCATTAAGTAATTCACTCTCCGTTGATAGGTTTTTCAACCTGCAACTGGAGTCCTGGTTGAGCAGTTTCAACCGACAGGTGCAATCATCTAAAAGAGTTGCACACCAACTAATACCTACTGTTACTGCTGCTTGAAACCAGTAAAGTCGGCTATTAACCAAACTTGTCAGCAGTGAAGTGGCATTAACTGTAAGAGAAAACTTTCTTTTGTAAGTCAATATTACCCACAGTCGCAATTTACATGAAATCGTTGGTTTGTCAAATTTATTATCGCTCTTCATGTTTTAGATTATATTGGTCTACATTTTAGTAAGATTGAGTATATTATTTGTTACTTAGTAGTAGCTCTTGAGTGATTTCTTCGATTTTTTGAGCTGAGATTGGGTTAACGGCGGTATTGTTAGTCCAAGCTTATATTTTTGAATAACCCTTAAAATTATAGCACTAAAAGCTAAGCATTCAGCAATCGAACAGCCATCACATCACACCGAGCATGGTGCAACACACTATTTGCCGTCGAACCTAATAATAGCGCAAGCCCATGCCGACCGTGGGAGCCGATCACAATTAAATCGACTTGCTGTTGCTCGGCAAGTGGAACTATTTCCTGTTTGGGTGAACCCCAGATTAGCCAGCGGTTGGCTTGGGCTACGCCCAACTGATCGCCAACCTGCATCAGTCGATTTTTTTCTGTTTCCAGTAAACCATAGCCTGAATCTTGATCTAGCGGAATCACTGTTCCGTAAGTGGTATCAGGCATCGAGATATTATCCAGCACATGAATAATACTCAATTTAGCCTGATATTTTTTGGCTAATTCCTGGGCTTTTCCGGCAACCACATCGCCCTGTTCAGAATAATCCACAGCCAGTAAAATGTGTTGGTAAGAATCCATAGTTTTAGCCTTTTTTAGCGTAGGTCAGGTTAGCTTAGGAACCCGTAAAACTTGCACCCTCTCTTGCTGGAGAGGGTTGGGGTGAGAAAAATAAGATGCTCAAGTTATTTCGACAATTGCTCCTGCATCCATGCAGTTTTAACCCGACTTACACCTTATGGTAAATAGCCGCACCTTCATCAAGAAACTGTTGGGATTTTTCATCCATGCCCAACTTTAATGCTTCTTCGTCTTTAATGCCTTTGGCCTTGGCATAGTCGCGTACATCCTGGCTGATTTTCATTGAACAAAAATGCGGGCCGCACATCGAGCAAAAATGCGCGACTTTAGCCGAATCCTTGGGCAAGGTTTCATCATGGAATTCACGAGCCTTTTCAGGATCAAGACCGATGTTGAACTGATCTTCCCAGCGGAATTCAAAACGTGCTTTGGACATTGCGTTGTCACGCGCCTGCGCACCCGGATGGCCCTTAGCCAGATCAGCGGCATGCGCGGCGATCTTGTAAGTCACAATGCCTTCGCGTACATCTTGCTTGTTTGGCAAGCCTAAATGTTCTTTTTGGGTAACGTAGCAAAGCATCGCGCAACCATACCAGCCAATGTTAGCCGCGCCTATTGCCGAGGTAATATGGTCGTAACCTGGTGCAATATCGGTCGTCAGTGGCCCCAAGGTATAGAAAGGCGCTTCGCCGCAGACTTCCAATTGCTTTTCCATGTTGACCTTGATCATGTGCAAAGGCACATGGCCTGGGCCTTCTATCATGGTTTGCACATCGTGTTCCCAGGCGATTTTGGTCAGTTCACCCAGGGTTTCCAGTTCACCAAATTGCGCCTCGTCATTGGCATCGTAAATCGAACCGGGACGCAAACCGTCGCCTAAGGAAAAAGACACGTCGTAGGCTTTCATGATTTCGCAGATGTCTTCAAAATGCGTATATAAAAAGCTTTCGGTATGATGCGCCAGACACCATTTCGCCATGATAGAACCACCGCGCGAAACGATGCCGGTCATGCGTTTTGCTGTTAGCGGCACATGGTGCAAACGCACCCCGGCATGAATAGTAAAGTAATCCACACCTTGTTCGGCTTGCTCGATCAAGGTATCGCGGAAGATTTCCCAAGTCAGGTCTTCGGCCTTGCCGTTTACTTTTTCCAAAGCCTGATAAATAGGCACAGTACCGATAGGCACAGGAGAATTTCGTAAAATCCATTCGCGAGTTTCGTGGATATTTTTGCCGGTGGACAAATCCATGATGGTATCGCCGCCCCAACGTATGCCCCAGAGCATTTTTTCAACTTCTTCATCGATAGACGAAGTCACCGCCGAGTTGCCCAGATTACCGTTGATCTTGACCAGGAAATTGCGGCCAATAATCATTGGTTCCAGTTCGGGATGATTGATGTTGCAAGGAATAATTGCCCGGCCTCTGGCGACTTCGTCACGAACAAACTCGGGTGTAATCGTCTCAGGTATGGCCGCACCGAAGGAATCACCGGGATGCTGGTCTTTCCATAAATGGCGCATTTCTTCCATTTTCTGGTTTTCACGTATCGCGATGTACTCCATTTCCGGAGTGATGATGCCTAGGCGTGCATAGTGCATTTGCGAGACATTTTTTCCGGCAAGGGCTTTGCGCGGTTTGCGGATATGCTCAAAGCGCAGCTCAGCAGTCGCCGGATCTTCCAGACGCTGACGACCAAAGTCAGAACTGGGGCCGGACAATTCTTCGGTATCGTTACGCTCAGCTATCCAGGCAGAACGAATCGCACTTAAGCCCTTTTTTAAATCGACTTCAACATTGGGGTCAGTATAAACACCTGAGGTATCATAAACATAAAGCGGCGGATTCTTTTCGGCACCTTCTATGGAGCCAAAACTTACCGGGGTATCGGATAAGGTAATTTTACGCATAGGAACCTGTATGTCGGGACGACTGCCCTGGACATATATTTTTTCTGATGCGGGGTAGGAATCAATCTTTACGCTACTGGCTTCAGTAGGCGTAACTTCTTTTAGAACAGCGCTCATGTTTAGCTCCAACAACAAAACAACAGGGCGCAGGGAAGTTGTGGCTTTCCTACGCCGGTATTAACCGGGGTCAGGTTCAAAGGGTTTTTCTCAGCCTCCCGCAACATATGGAACAGGAAAGCACCCCTAGCCTTTACGGATGTGCCGCTAAGTTAAAGGATAATGCTCGAGATTGCAAGTTGACCACCATTATCCAGAAATTCACCGTAGTTGATTATGCGCTATAGCGGCAGATTGTTGACATTGTATTAAGCTTGAGATAGGGTTAGGCAGAGAGTTTTTTAAGTTTTTTAGCTCTCGTAATTATGGTATTTTGGATAAATAATTTTCATTTGTTATGGATAATGACATTGATTTTAAATGACTTTGTCTTGTTAATTTGGAAATTAAATGCCTGGAAATCGGTTAGAATTTTGGGCCAAATTTCAAAAGACCAAACAAGTTAAACATTTAACGAGGAACACCCATGTCAATCACCCCGCCCTGAAGGACGGAGCTTGTAAAAGCTGGGTTGACCAGACTAAGCGCTAACACAGTGCTACGATTACAAGAGGTCGTTAAGACTTACCAGCGAATGCTTCCTTAGTTCGCAGCTTGTAAAGGATCGGATCACGCTG
>CANNNV010000211.1 GCA_947506155.1 Methylococcaceae bacterium | reverse complement strand
CATAACCCAGCGATGATTTTATGCCTGAAATTTTAGGCTTTACATCTAAAAAAATGATATTTGAAATTGAAAATTGGTATTTCTGCGTTGTTTTTTCAACAAACAGAACCAATCTTCTGAACTGGCTTATAAAATCAGCGAACCGTAAGATGCTAAGCTTTACCTATGAGTAATGGTTGAAGTTGTGCCGCCGATAGCTTATTCTCGCAAGCCTGTTATTTATTGCAAGCGATACAAACTTTTTCACTTTCTGACTTAAAAAATCCTCCATGAAAATTAACTACCGATCTTCCTTTATAAGCCTAGCTTTAGTTGCTGTTATTTCAGGTTGCAGCACAGTCCCGGAAAAACCAGCTGAAGCCGTTCCCGCTGTCAGCGACTACCCTACCCGTGACCGCGTTGAATATGTTTTAAACTGCGTTGCTCAACACGGTGGCCTGAGCTATATCAGCCAATATGCCTGCGGCTGTAAAATCGACAAAATCGCTGAACAGCTGAGTTTCGCCGACTATGAGTCTGCTAAGACTTTTACTTATTTAAGCAAAGGCCAAACTGGAGATGCCGGTGCCGCTATGCGAGACCCTACTCAATCCAAAGATTTAAGAAAACGGCTTAAAGAGGCTGAACAGTCTGCTGAAAAAAGCTGCTTTGTGAAATAGCCACAAAAGGCACGAAAAATTCTGACGTACCATCTATCCAGCTGCCTTTTTCGTGCCTTATCCTGATCTTTGTTTTAGTGAACCTATTATTTAGCGTGCACTTAAAAACAGACACTTTTTTAAAACACCTACATTTTTTACCTATTTTACGCATTTTTTACACCTAAAATATCTTGTGTTATGCTACTCGACACTTAATACCTAACAGTACAGATTCACTATTGTTTTAACAGAATAGAATCCCCACAACGAGATCATCATGACAGAATCAGGCTCTATGCATTCTACTGTGCAAGTAATAATTAATACCCTAAAAGACAAGCCTGGCGCACTTTTGCCTATTCTTCATGGTGTGCAAGATGCGCTGGGATATATCCCCGCTGAAAGTGTACCGGATATCGCAATAGCACTGAATCTTTCGCGTGCCGAAGTGCATGGTGTGATCAGCTTTTACCATTATTTCAGGGATACCCCACCGGGTGAAACAACTGTTCATATTTGCCGGGCAGAATCCTGCCTAGCTATGGGCGGAAAACAACTCGAACAGCATGTCAAAACCAAGCTGGGTATAGATTTTCATGAAACCACGGCAGATGGTAAATTCTCGCTGGAACCTGTGTATTGTTTGGGCAACTGCGCCTGTTCACCTGCCATGCAAATCGGCGAGGAAATTTATGGCCGGGTGTCAACAGACTCCTTTGACAGTGCAATCAATGAGCTGGAGCAATCCGCATGAGCATCATTATTTATGTACCTTGTGATTCCAGTGCAGTGTCTTTGGGCGCTGATCGCGTTGCTGTCGCTATTGCCAAAGAAGCCGCAACTCGTGGCATTGATATTACGCTGATTCGCAACGGTTCCAGAGGCATGTACTGGCTGGAACCGCTAGTTGAAGTCGCAACCGATCAAGGACGCATCGCTTATGGCCCGGTTCAACCCGGCGATGTAAGCAGTTTGTTTGATGCCGATTTCACCCAGGGCAAAGCCCATGCGCTTTGTTTGGGACTGACCGAAGAAATCGACTATTTCAAAAAACAGCAACGTTTGACCTTTGCTCGTATCGGTAAAACCGATCCTCTGAGCCTGACTGATTATATCGATAACGATGGCTATCGTGGTTTAAAAAATGCGCTAGCGTTAACCCAGGCTGACATAGTCAAGGAAGTCACCGATTCCGGTTTGCGCGGGCGCGGCGGCGCTGCTTTTCCGACCGGCATCAAATGGAACACCGTACTCAACACAGCCTCTTTGCAAAAATATATCATCTGCAATGCTGATGAAGGCGATTCCGGCACTTTTTCGGATCGCATGGTTATGGAAGGTGATCCGTTTGTATTAATCGAAGGCATGACAATTGCGGGTTTGGCCGTTGATGCAAACATGGGTTATATCTACCTGCGCGTGGAATATCCACATGCTTTTGACATACTCAATTCAGCTATTGCCAGTGCTTATGAAGCAGGTTTCCTGGGTGATAACATTCAAGACAGTGGCAAAGATTTCCATCTCGAAGTCAGACTGGGCGCTGGCGCTTATGTCTGCGGCGAAGAAACGGCCTTAATGGAAAGCTTGGAAGGGAAACGCGGCTTAGTTCGCTTTAAGCCACCACTGCCTGCCATCAGTGGTTTATTTGGAAAACCCACCGTCGTTAATAATGTTATCTCCCTGGCTACCGTGCCGATTATTCTCGATAAAGGCGGCGACTATTACCGTGATTTCGGCATGGGCCGCTCGCGCGGTACTTTGCCTTTACAATTGGCCGGCAACATTAAATATCCCGGCTTGGTTGAGTCAGCCTTTGGCTTAACCCTGCGTGAACTGCTCTATGACTTTGGCGGAGGTTCCGCTTCCGGCAGACCAATACGAGCCGTACAGGTAGGTGGTCCGCTAGGCGCTTATCTACCCGAGTCACAGTTTGATACGCCGCTGGATTACGAAGCCTTTGCAGCAAACTGGACGGTATTGGGTCATGGTGGCGTTGTCGTTTTTGATGACACGGTTGATATGGCCGAGATGGCGCGTTACAGCATGGAGTTTTGTAAAATCGAATCCTGCGGAAAATGCACACCTTGCCGGATAGGTTCCACCCGTGGCATGGAAGTCATGGACGAAATTATTAACGGTCGCAACTTAGCCAAAAACATTCCCTTGTTACGTGATCTTTGCGACACTTTACTCAACGGATCCCTCTGTGCATTAGGCGGAATGACGCCCTACCCTGTACTGAGCGCTTTAAATCATTTCCCGGAAGATTTCGGGATAGATGTGTAACGTGAAATTGCGCATTTCCCATTGACAAAAGATCAACGACCCGTTGTAAAGGATTAATCATGGCCACCCTAAGCTTTGATACTCACGATTTTGTTAAAAAACTGAAAGGTGTTGGTTTTAGCGAGGAACAAGCCGAGGTATTGACCGATTTACAGAAAACAACCTTATCAAATACGCTGGAGCAAGCGAGACATGATTATGATCTTGACAATTTAGCCACCAAGCGCGATTTGAAAGAACTGGAGCTAATCATGCGCAAGGATGCAGCAGAAACCAAAGCCGATTTAATCCGCTGGGTGGTAGGCGTGGGCTTATTGCAGACCGTACTGATAACCGCCTTGATGCTTAAACTGGCGGGCACACTTTAAGATGCCCACGTATCTACGTGGGCGCACGAGGCTAGAGCTTCGTGCACCGCATTTCCCAAGCTGGAGCTTGGGAACTAGCAAACAACACCGCAGTGTTACGACACGAGGAAACCACCGTCAATCACCCCGCCCTGAAGGACGGAGCTTGTAAAAGCTAGGTTGACCAGACTAAGCGCTAACACAGTGCTACGATTACAACGGGTCGTTAAGACTTACCAGCGAATGCTTCCTTAGTTCGCTGCTCTAAAAGGATCGGATCACGCT
>CANNNV010000210.1 GCA_947506155.1 Methylococcaceae bacterium | reverse complement strand
CTGAGGAAATAATCCGTCTTAACGTGGGTAATTATAATCCATTTAGTTTTGCCATTTTTAGCTAAGTCATTGATTATTGCTTTTATGAGGGGAAATAAAAGCGGGTTAAGTAGCCTTTCTTTCTATATTTAAAGCTTTAAATATTTATAACCAATTGATTTTTGTTGGTATTTTATATATAAAATGTTTGAGTTCGACAGGCTAGGTCGATCCTGACAAGCTAAGGGATTATAAATTAACGCTACCTGATATTTACCAGGCGGTCGCAGCCAATAACGCCAATACCGGCGGAGGTTATATCGAACATGGCTACGAGGCCTTGGTAGTACGTGGCGCTGGTCTGTTAAAGTCGGCTGATGAAATCGGCGACATCGTCGTTGCCAGTCGCGACGGTGTGCCCGTACTGGTTAAGCATGTCGCAAAAGTCGTGATAGGGCCGCAACCGCGTAATGGCATTGTCGGTTACAATGAGCGCGATGATGTGGTCGAGGGCGTGGTCTTGTTGATCAAGGGCAGGGATGCGCTCACGGTATTACAGGGTCTTAAAGAAAAAATTGAAGATCTTAATGGTCATATTTTGCCGTCCGGCGTCAAGATCATTCCTATCTATGACCGTACCGAACTAGTGCAGCACACGGTACGTACGGTCGAGCATAATATGCTGGAAGGTGCGGCGCTGATTTTAGCCATACTGGTTATTTTTCTGCGTCGAGCGCTGGCTTCGGCTGTAGTTATCACGGTCATCCCCTTATCGCTGTTATTCGCTTTCATACTGATTGATGTTGAGCATGTTTCGGCGAATCTCATTTCGTTGGGCGCGATAGATTTTGGTATTATCGTGGACAGTGCAGTAGTTCTGGTCGAGGCGATTATGGTTAAAGTGACCTTGGAAATGAGTCAAAAAGCCAGTGTCGCCTATATGCGCCAATCCATGCTGATGACTGCAGTAGACTTGGCCCGGCCTATTTTGTTCTCCAAAGCTATTATCATTATTGCTTTTTTGCCAATTTTTACTTTCCAGCGGGTCGAGGCAAAAATATTTTCACCGATGGCATTTACACTCAGTTTTGCGCTGTTGGGATCGTTGATTATCAGCTTAACGCTAGTGCCGGTGTTGTTGAGTTATTTAATCGGCCCTCGACTTATCGAGTCGCATAATCCATTGGTGGAGGGCATGGAACGGCACTATCGATCGCTGTTGGAAGCTGTGCTGCGCCATCCTCGACGCTTATTCATTGGGGCCGGGTTGGCGCTGGCTTTATCGCTGGGTTCTGTGTCATTAATCGGCTCCGAATTTATGCCTAAGCTTGATGAGGGCAATATCTGGCTGACTATTACCTTGCCGACGCCAGTTTCGTTGGCTAAAGCTAAAGTACTGGAACAGGATATACGTGGACGTTTGCGTGAGTTCAGCGAAGCCAAGTCAATACTCACCCAGCTGGGTCGCCCGGAGGATGGTACTGATCCCAAGGGCTTCAATAACTTGGAAATTCTTATTGATCTAAAACCCAAGGATACCTGGCATTACGAAGACAAAGATGAGTTGGTGGTTGCGATGCAAAAACGTCTGGCTGTGTATCCGGGTTTGCAGTTCAACTTTTCCCAAGTAATACAGGACAACGTGGAAGAGGCTATTTCCGGCGTCAAAGGTGAGATAGCGATCAAGATTTTCGGCGAGGATCTTAAAGTTCTTCAGGAAAAAGCCAATCAAATCACCCGTATTTTACGTTCCATAGAAGGTGCTACCGATGTCGCGGCCGAGCAGCAATCCGGGCTGGCGCAGATGGTTATTGGCATAGATCGAGCCAAGATTGCCCGTTACGGCATCAATGTGAATGATGTGGAAAGCGTTATTGCGATGGCGGTAGGTGGCAAGACCGCTACCCAGATGCTGGAGGGTGAGCGGCGTTTTGATATTACGGTGCGGCTAATGGGGGCTGCACGCGATTCGGTCGGGGCGATTGAAGATATTACTGTTTTATCTCCCGATGGCAGTCGGATTCCGCTGGCCGAATTAGCTGATATAAAAATCAATCAGGGCGCTTCACGTATCAGCCGTGAAGATAACATGCGGCGCATCGCAATCAAATGTAATCTAATCGGTCGAGACCAGGGCAGCTTTGTTACCGAAGCGCAGCAAAAAGTTGCCGAGCAAGTGGTTCTAGAGCCTGGATATCGGGTTGTTTGGAGCGGCCAGTTTGAGAATCAGCAGCGCGCAATGAAACGGCTGGCTTTCATCGTCCCAGTCAGTTTAGTGCTGATTTTTATTCTATTATTTTGGGCGTTCCAGTCATTAAAGAGTGCATCACTGATCGTCATGAACGTGCCTTTTGCTATGATTGGCGGCCTAGTAGCCTTGCTGCTCACCGGCATACACTTAAGTGTGTCAGCCGCTGTCGGATTTATCGCATTGTTTGGTATTGCGGTGCAAAACGGCGTTATCTTGTTAACCCAGATTAATCATCTAAGGCGAGAAGGGGTTCTATTACAAGATGCTATTTTGCAAGGTTCTGTCAGTCGTTTGCGTCCGGTGGTAATGACGGCGCTGATGGCCATACTTGGGCTGATACCGGCGGCACTGTCTACCAGTGTGGGTTCTGAAACGGCAAAACCTTTCGCGGTAGTGATTATTGGTGGACTTATCACCGCAACCTTATTAACCTTGACCATGTTGCCGGCGCTCTACCGTCATTTTGAAGAGCAACACGAAACCTGAGATGCACTTAAGTCAATCACCTCGGCCTGAAGGACGGAGCTTGCAAAAGCTAGGTTGACCAGACTAAGTGCTTAGGCACTACGATTACAACAGATCGTTAAGACTTACCAGCGAATGCTTCCTTAGTTCGCAGCTTGTAAAGGATCGGATCACGCTGGGGAAAGGTAAAGCCCCGAAGGTTCTTTTCGTCACTGGTAACAGTGAGAGCCGGTTGTAATCATTGTCGAAGGGAGATTGCTGGAAACCGCAGCGTTACTAGCCCCTTACGGGTTGACTGCTTGGAAAGACAAGCACCTAATTTTTAAAGATAGCAAACGCAATAGGAGCTGCGTGAGTTGGGTCGGCTAACGCCGACGCGCTATCCCTCCCCGACCTGAAGGACGGGGTATCTCGTGCAAAAATTGATGAAAGAAATTCGAGCTTATATTCAGCCTTTTATGTTAGCTAAGCTCACCCAAACGTTGCTTGAAATACCTCATTTTCCTGGTATGAGCGTATCCGATTGTGAAGGTTTCGGGCGTGAAAAAGTGGTCGATAGACAACACTACTCACCGTTTATGCCAAAAAAGCGCATCGAAATTTTTGCCCAAGATGACTTGGTGGACAGTATTTTCAACGCTATAATGACCATTGCCAATACCCATCAGCACGGGGCAGGTAAGGTTTACGTCATTGATGTTGATGAAGGTGCGATTATTAGCACCGGTGAGCGAGGCAATAACTTGGCATAACACGAAATACCTAATAACAGGACACAGCGTCAATCACCCCGCCCTGAAGGACGGAGCTTATAAAAGCTAGGTTGACCAGACTAAGCGCTAACACAGTGCTACGATTACAACAGGTCGTTAAGACTTACCAGCAAATGCTTCCTTAGTTTACTGCTCTAAAAGGATCGGATCACGCAGGGGAAAGGTAAAGCCCCGAAGGTTCTTTTCGT
>CANNNV010000209.1 GCA_947506155.1 Methylococcaceae bacterium | reverse complement strand
TTACTTTGCCGGAAGTTGTGGCGGTGCGCCTATATCGATCATTCGTCAGTACATTGAACAGCAAAGAACGCCAGAATAATTACTTGTGCGAACTGAGCCGCTTACATCCCCGACCTAAAGGACGGGGTTTTACGCTACACATGGATAAAATAATCAGGAGAATATCATGGCAATAGTATCGAATACGGTGATTTATTTGGATGGTGAGGTAGTATTGGAAGCTTTTTTTGCTTTTGATGATGCAATTTCAGGTCGCAGACCCGCTGTTTTAATTAATCATACTTGGGCAGGCCGTGATGAGTTTGTTGCCGAAAAAGCCAAAAAACTGGCCGCTTTGGGTTATGTCGGCTTTGCCGTTGATATGTATGGTAAAGGCGTTTTAGGCACAAATCCGGAAGAAAATATGAAACTGATGCAGCCATTCATGCTGGATCGGGGCTTGTTGCAGCAGCGTATGAAGGCGGCTTTGGCGGCAGTCAGATTAATGCCCTGGGTTGATGACAGCAACATTGCTGCACTAGGTTTTTGTTTTGGCGGCTTGTGCGCCCTTGATCTGGCCAGATCTGGCGCCGATATTAAAGGCGTGATCAGTTTTCATGGCTTATTGCTTGCGCCTGATAATAACCAGGATAAGCCTATTAAGGCCAAAGTCCTGGCTTTGCACGGACATGATGACCCGTTGGTTCCGACTGACCAAGTGCTAGCCTTTGAGCAGGAAATGACCGCAGCCGGTGTAGACTGGCAGTTGCACACTTACGGCAATACCATGCACGGTTTCACTAATCCGCTTGCTAATGATCCGGCCTTCGGGACTGTCTATCAGCGTGATGCAGACCAGCGCTCCTGGCTGGCGATGCAAAATTTTTTGACGGAAATATTTTCTTGACGAGTATTTTTTAGTGAAAATGAGCCGCCAGCCAGATGGTATCAAAGTCAGGCTGGGTCCAGTCAACCCGGTGCCGGGTATGGGCTGGGATCAGTAGATAATCGCCGGCAATTAAATGAATGCGTTGCTGGCCTATTTCGTAAAGAAGTACCGCTTGTCCTTGTAGCAGCATGACCCATTCATCCTGAGCTTGATCATACCATTGCCCTGCCGGTGTACTGTGTCCCCTCGATATAATGCGTTCAAACTGAACTGTATCCCGCTTGTACAAGTATTCAGTCAGTTCTTCAGGTAATTGCTCGGGTATGTTTTTAAACATGTTGGTGATAACAGGATGCATCTGCTTTCCAGGTTGATTAGTGGGGTTGATTTTATGAATTCAAGCAGGGAATGATATTGTATAATGCCGAAATGAGAAATTTAAGCAATCGCAGCACTGTTGCGATTATCGGTGGCGGTCCGGCCGGATTGATGGCGGCCGAAGTGCTAAGTCAGGCCGGTGTGCAGGTTGATCTTTACGATGCGATGCCTACGGTGGGGCGAAAATTTTTAATGGCAGGGAAGGGCGGTATGAATATCACCCATTCCGAACCCTACGATAGGTTTTTGTCCCGCTATGGCTTCCGGCAAAAACAAATCAAGCCGCTGCTGGATGTTTTTGGTTCCGAGGCCACACGATCCTGGGTACAGGGCTTGGGTTTTGATACTTTCATCGGCAGTTCGGGCAAGGTGTTTCCACTTGAGATGAAGGCCGCGCCGTTGTTGCGTGCCTGGCTGCATCGCTTGCGTGCAGACGGTGTGAACTTTCATATGCGTCATCAGTGGCTGGGCTGGGCCGATGGGTTGTTGCATTTTTTGACACCTGACGGCGAGCGAAAAGTTAGCGCCGATGCCGTCGTGCTGGCTTTGGGCGGCGGCAGCTGGGCACGCTTGGGTTCTACCGGTGCCTGGGTGTCGCTGCTGGTTGAACGAGGGATTCTTGTTGAGCCGCTAAAACCCTCGAACTGCGGGTTTGACGTGGTCTGGAGCGCGTTTTTTCGCAGCCGGTCAGCCGGTCAGCCGTTAAAGTCGGTGCGGGCATCGTTTACCAATGCGGCAGGCGTTGAGTTTAGCGAACTGGGCGAATTACTGGTAACCTCTGAGGGTGTTGAAGGCAGTCTGATTTATAAGTCATCGGCACCACTGCGGGAACAGCTTGCGACAACAGGATCGGCGTTGCTTTACGTTGATCTTGCCCCCGACCGGGACCAGCAAGCCTTGCTTGACAGGCTAGCCGCGCCGCGCGGTAAAAACACACTGGCAAATCATTTGCGTAAGCGGCTTGGCCTTGATGGTTTGAAGCTTGGTTTATTGCGGGAGGTTTTGTCGAAGGAAGATTTTGCTGATTCCGTTCGTCTTTGCGAAACCATCAAGGCGCTGCCGATTAAACTGGTTGCGCCCCGGCCAATTGATGAAGCGATCAGCAGTGCCGGCGGCGTCAGCTTTGAGGCATTGGATCAGCGCTTAATGCTGGCTTCGCTGCCGGGGGTATTTTGTGCTGGTGAAATGCTGGACTGGGAAGCGCCAACCGGCGGCTATTTGTTAACGGCCTGTTTTGCCAGCGGGCGTGTTGCTGGCGCTGGCGTATTGGCGTGGCTGCAACAAAACAATAAATTACAATAGTCATAAGCGCCCTCTCCTGTTGGAGAGGGCTGAGGTGAGGAGAATAAAATCAAGCAATTAATGTTTCTAACTTTTATCAGAGCAGTTAAAGGGCGGCTATGAAAACTCCAAAAAGTATTGAGCCTTTGGTACGAGACGGACTCGTTGACGAGGTGCTTCGTCCGCTAAAGAGTGGCAAAGAGGCTGCTGTTTACGTTGTACTGTCGGAAGGAGAAATTCGCTGCGCCAAAGTCTATAAAGATGTGAATAAACGCGGTTTCCATAAGCAAGCGTTGTATCAGGAAGGGCGCAAAGTGCGAAATACCCGTCAGGCTCGGGCGATGGAGAAAAATTCTAGCTTCGGGCGTAAGCAACAGGAAGAGGTTTGGCAACATGCCGAAGTCGATGCCTTATATCGTCTTGCCGCCGCCGGGGTGAGGGTTCCGCAGCCCTATAATTTTGTCGAAGGCGTGTTATTGATGGAGTTGGTCACCGATGCCCAGGGCAGTGCCGCACCCAGGCTTAACGATTTGGACTTGGGTCGTGAGCAGGCGTTGGAATACCATGGCTTGCTGATCAAGGAAGTGGTCAGAATGCTTTGTGCTGGCCTTGTGCATGGCGACCTTTCCGAATACAACATCCTGGTCGATGCCGGCGGCCCCGTCATTATTGACTTACCTCAGGCCGTCGATGCGGCGGCCAATAATAATGCTGCGAGAATGCTGGAGCGAGATGTTAATAATTTGGCCGATTATTTTGGCCGCTTTGCGCCTGAATTACTGCTTACCGAGTATGGAAAAGAGATTTGGAAGCTTTATGAGAGTGGCGATTTAAATACGGATGTAGTCTTGACCGGTAAATTCAAGGGCAGCACTAAACAGGCGGACGTCAGCAGTATCATGCGGGAAATTAATGATGCGCGGGACGAGGCAATACGTCGTCGCTACGAACATGAAGATTAAACGGAGGTTAGTGTATAGTAAATAAAAAGTTGACAAAAGCTAACAATAATTTATATTTGCTAGTCATGAAATATGAATCTAGCAGAAAAGCCGCACTGATACTTGGCGTACACCCAAACACCCTTAGGAGAATGGCGGATGACGGAGATATTGAAACCATCAGAATATCTGGGCAAC
>CANNNV010000208.1 GCA_947506155.1 Methylococcaceae bacterium | reverse complement strand
TCTACAACAGGCCCGTGGACGCTGATTGCCACCACGGCTGCAAACGTCGTAAGCTATCAAAATACTGGATTGACTGCGGCTAGTACTTATTATTATCGGGTGCGTGCCACTAATGCAGCCGGTGATTCTGTTAACACTAGCGTAATGAGCGCAATAACTTTACCTATTGCACCAGCTGTACCAACTGCGTTAAAGGCAACCGCGTTTTCTTCTTCGCAAATTAATCTTACCTGGACGGATAAAAGCAGCAACGAAATTGGCTTTAAGATAGAGCAAGGCTCTTCTACAACAGGTCCGTGGACGCTGATCACCACCACGGCTGCAAACACCGTTAGCTATCCAAATACTGGATTGACCGCCGGTATTTATTATTACCGTGTGCGTGCCACTAACGCAGGCGGTGATTCTGTTAATACTAGCGTCGTAAGCGCAACAACTTTACCTGCTGCGCCCACTGCGTTAACGACAGCAGCAGTTTCCTCCTCGCAAACTAATCTTGCCTGGACGGATAACAGCAGCAATGAAATTGGCTTTAAAATAGAGCGGGGAACTTCTACAACAGGTCCGTGGACGCTGATCGCCACCACCGTTGCAAACGCTATTAATTATCAAAATACTGGATTAACCGCTGCTAGTACTTATTATTATCGGGTGCGCGCCACTAATGCAGCCGGTGATTCTGTTAACACTAGCGTAATGAGTGCAACAACTTTACCGATTGCACCTGCTGCACCTACTAACCTAAAGGCGGTCATTTCCTCCTTGCAAATTAATCTTGCCTGGACGGATAAAAGCAGCAACGAAATTGGCTTTAAAGTAGAGCGAAGCACTTCTGCAACAGGCACGTGGACGCTGATCACCACCACGACTGCAAACGTCGTCAGCTATCAAAATACTGGATTGACTGCTGCTAATACTTATTATTACCGTGTGCGTGCCACTAATGCAGGCGGTGATTCTGCCAGCACTAGTACAGTCAGCGCAACAATAGCACTAAAGTAACTTATTGAATTATAGAGGGTATTAGCTTAAATCGGTAATGGGCTGTATTGGTGTTTCCGGTAATATCGTGTGATGTACCGGAAACACGTATTTTTTTTAGATTCGAAAAGACTATGACGCTAATTTAACTAAATGAAATCGTAACCTTTTTTGGTCTGTAACGATGCCGGACTTGCTTTTTCACTCACTCGATGGCACTCGAACTGCCAATAACCCAAGCCCACGTTCTTTCTGTTGCTCAAAACCACAGGAAAGTTTTCGTTATTCATATACATTCGAATAAGGTCGTCATCTTTCAGCATAAAACTATCGGTAATAAGGTGACTTTTTTCGTTCCGCTGTTCTTTTACACTGTAAAAAAGACCTTTTTGTAGGGCATCTTTCCCTACTTCATCTAATTGAACATAAGTAACGGCCATCGATTGATGAGCCAATAATTGCATACCGAAGTTTATTCTGCCGTTTTGCTTGTTGACAACAACCTTGTTCACTATTCCTAATGAGCGCTTATATGCAGGAATATCTGTTTTTCTAAAGCTGACTAAACTGCCCACTGACAGTACACCTGTTTTTTGAAATATGCCCGACAATAACCTGTCAGAGGCCGATTGAACCAAAAACTCCAGATCTTTTGCACCGCCAGATCCTAAAATATTTTGTAAATCATGAGTAGACTCTAAACCTACAGCAATATATCGATCAGCCCTGTCGCTAAAAAAAGGTATGCCTTGCAGATCAACTCCCAACCATCTTTGCTCAAGATAATCATGTAATTCTGCGGTGGGTTTTCCTGCCTCATTCTTGACCACATGCATCGAACTAAACCGTGCCTCGGTAGTATTGATCAATTTTTTTTTCTGCTTAAAAACCTTGAGCAATTTGGTAAAGTCCAGATACAAGACCGTTGCATCGCTTTTGCTGCTGGCTTCAACCTGATAATACGGCGCTTTATCTTCGTCGGTTAAAATTATGCACTGTATTTGTTGCCCCTGTACTGGTTCTTTTTTTAAACTAACTAAAGAACCTAGGGTTCCTATAAAGCTATAAACCAATAAAATTTCTTTTTGCATCAAACCGGTCGGATCGGCAAGACTAAGCAATAAAATTTGCTTATAACAGTCTTCTGGACTACTGGCTTTATGGCTTGCGCTGGGCTCATTACTAACGTTGGTCGTGCTATTTTTTATAGTCACACTCAAGTTGTACAGCGAATGTAAATCTATCCATACCCAGTCCGGTATCGGCATTCCCATAATGAAATGACTAACCACAATACTGCTCAGACCTTTAATGCAGCGCTGAATGGCTAATGCTGCATTCCTGCCTTGAAACCAGCCAACATCACGCCGGGTTAACTCCTTAAGCACTATCCAATAACCGATAGTGAATTCCTTTTCAATCGAGATCAATACACTTAATATTTTCTTGTCATTTTCTTCTTTTGGAAAACCGGTTTTAATCAGTCTGGAACGAAGATAATCCTCGATGATATAAACGCTGGAACTTAAACACTCCAACACATCCAACCTTAACTGGCTGGTCATTTTAAGACTATTGAAATCAACAAGGAAATCGTGCAATAGACGCGTGGCCAACCCGGGATTCGCGGTAGGCAACTCGACCACCCACTGCTGCAAAGCCTTTGCTTCAAATTCTTTCAGGCGCAAAGGATTATCCTGTTGCGCTGAAATAACCAGAAAAAAAGAGTTTTTCACCGTGTTACCGAAATCATACTAAGGTTTGAATTTATTAGCGCCAACATCAAGCCCCGCCTTTTTTCATCATCATGCCTTTTGACGGGTTATAACCCATGATAGCCGCAGCCATAAAAACGACAAAGGCAACCATAGTATAAATAAATGCTGAACTGTTAAATTGACCGTACAGCGCAAAGCGAATTAATTCAACCGCTTGGGAGAAAGGATTGTATTGAGCCAGCTGATACAGCAGCGCACTGGATTCCTTGATTTTCCATAACGGATACAGGGCGGTTGACATGAAAAACATCGGAAAAATCACAAAATTCATCACCCCGGCAAAATTTTCCAACTGCTTAATAAAAGACGACAGTAGCAAACCCAGAGCGCCGAGCATTAATCCAGACAACAACAACGCCGGCAACACCGACAAATAACCCTGATACGGCGCCTGAATATCATAAAACCAGGCAATTGTTAAAAACACATAAGCTTGCAAAATCGACACACCGGTCCCTGCCAGCAGCTTACTGAGCAATAAAAACCAGCGCGGCAACGGACAGACCATCAGGATGCGCATGCTACCCATTTCCCGGTCATATACCATCGACAAGGAACTCTGCATACCGTTAAACAGCTGGATCATGCCGATCAGGCCGGGAGTAATATAGACTTCATAAAGTATATAAGTTTCATAAGGCGGGGTGATCGCAAGCCCCAAGGCGGCTCTAAAGCCGGCCGCAAACACGAACAGCCAGACCAAAGGCCTGACTAGCGCGGAAATAAAGCGCTCGCGCTGCGTAACAAAACGCCATAATTCGCGCCAGATAATGCCCCACATTGCGCGATGATAATGAACTAGATTCATCGGTTTTTGCGCGAGATACCCCGTCCTTTAGGTCGGGGAGGGATAGCGCGTCGGTGTTAGCCGACCCAGCTCATGCAGCTCCTATTGCGTTTGCTATCTTTAAAAAATTAGGTGCTTGTCTTTCCAAGCGGTCAACCCGTGA
>CANNNV010000207.1 GCA_947506155.1 Methylococcaceae bacterium | reverse complement strand
ACGTGTAACGGGTAGTTTTAACATCACTACGCAGGCGCAAACCGTGCAAGGCATTAGTCACAAAAATTGCAAACTTATTGCCCGCAACGATGGTTATGGGTACAAGTTTCAACCCAAGATAGCAAACGCAATAGGAGCTGCGTGAGTTGGGTCGGCTAACGCCGACACGCTATCCCTCCCCGACCTAAAGGACGGGGTATCTCGCGCAAAAATTGATGAAACCAATTTTTTACCGTCCAGCTCAGCTGCGTGGTCTTGCTTTTCTGGGCTTATTATTGCTAGCGCTGGCCATACTCGGCGGCATGATCTGGCGTAATGTTCATCACTTTGAGTCGGTCTTTTCTTATGTTAATTATTCCCATCGCATTCAGAACGTCTCGGTAGGTCTACAGCAATCGCTGATTGAACATTTGACCGAAACCATGCCGGATACTCATCCTGAGGCGTTAATCAAAACCCTGGAAGAAATGGATGCGTTAATGACCGACAAGCGCTATTTATCAGCAGCAACCCGAACCAGTCTCGAAACGGTCAAAAACAGGCTGCTGGGTTTATCCGGGCTAAAAGATGAAGAACAACACAGCCGCTTGTTAACTTCTCTTAAATTAATGAGCGAAACGTTAGATAACGAAGCCTTACAGCGCGAGGAATTACTGGAAGACATCAGCCTGGATACGCAAGCTGAACTATATATAGCCCTGGCCGTATTTACGGCAATATTGTTTGTCGCTGGTTTGTTTTTACGTTACAGAATTTTGCATCCGCTGAATGATTTACGAGAACTGCTGCAACATTTGACCGAAGAAAACTTCACTCCGATTACTACTGATCATCTCGATCCACTGCTATTGCCAGTATTTATTAGTTACAATGAAATGGTTAAGCATCTCGCAAAACTGGAAGATGCCAATCGCCTACACGCCCAATCGCTACAACATGAAGTCAGATTGGCTACCCAAGCCTTACTGGAACAGCAATACAGCTTGGCTAGAACCGATCGTTTGGCTGCAATCGGTGAAGTTGCTGCAGAATTGGCACATGAGATCCGCAATCCATTGGCCGGGATTCAAATGGCTATCCTCAATTTACGTCGCGAAATTAATGATAAAGACCAAATGGAAAGGCTGGACTTAATCAATACCGAACTAAAAAGAATGGCGAGTTTACTTAACGACATGCTTGATCAAAGCCGTCATTCACCGGAGCTATCTAGCTCTTTTGATCTGCGCACACTGGTACAGGATCTACTTGCACTAACACGTTATCAAATTGCCGAAGTCATTAATTTGGAGATAGATTCACCCTATGCAGTGCTGGTTCATCTTCCTGAAAGTGGGATAAGGCAAGCCTTGTTAAATTTGATTCTGAATGCCGCCGATGGACTGGAAGGCAATCCCGGAACCATCTGTATCAAGGTACGCACAGACAAACAAGGATTACGCATAATTGTACAGGATGATGGCATCGGTTTTTCTCAGGATATGCTTGAGCATGGTATTCGCCCCTTTCGTACCAGCCGTCAACGCGGCACTGGACTGGGATTGGCTATGGTTCAACGCTTTGTCAAAGACGTAGGTGGGACAATACAGCTTTCCAATCAATTAACTCATGGTGCATGCGTATCACTATTACTGCCCAATGACTGCCTAGCTAAAGACAAATCATGATAAAAACATTGTTAATCATTGAAGATGAAAAACTGTTAGGTTCTGAGTTGTCCCGGCATTATCGACAGTCCGGCTGGGAGGTAGTGCTGGCTACTAATCTTGCTGAAGCCAGAGAATTATTGCTAAATAAAAAACTAGAACCGTTACTGATTCTTTCCGACATGAATTTACCGGATGGTAATGCACTGGATTTTATGGAAAAAATCAAAAAAAATACTATTTATGCTGATGATTCTAAAAATGCAGGTCGGGCATTACCGGGGGCATTTGCCGAGTGGCTGTTTTTAACCGGCTACGCTAATGTACCTGATTCAGTCAGAGCCTTACGATTAGGTGCTTATGATTTTCTGGAAAAGCCCTGTGATCTGGAGCGCCTTGATCTGCTAGTCGCCAGTGCCGCTCGCAGTGCTGCTATTCAGCGACGAGTGGTCGATCAAACCAAAAATCGGCATCGGCGTTACTCACCGGAGGCTTATGTCGGTCATAGCCAGCAGGCCCAAGGCATACGGCAGTTATTGGCCAAACTGACCCAGGTCCCGTTCAGCGCACTGATTATCGGCGGCGAGAGCGGTACCGGCAAAGGCTTGGCTGCGAGAATCTTGCACTATAGTGGTTCTCGTGCCCAGCAGCCAATGATAGAAGTAAACTGCGCGGCATTGCCCAGGGAATTATTGGAATCCGAATTATTCGGCCATGAACCTGGCGCCTTTACCGGAGCCGCAGGACGGCATCGTGGACTACTTGAACAAGCCGATGGCGGCACGTTATTCATGGACGAAATTGGTGAAATGCCATTGGATTTACAGGCCAAATTGCTCAAAGTGATTGAAGATCACAAAGTCCGACGTTTAGGGGGAGAAAAGGAAATTCAAGTCGATGTCCAAATTGTGGCGGCCAGTAATCGTGACTTGGAAAAAATGGCCCAGGATGGCAGTTTTCGTGCCGACTTATACCATCGCTTAAGCGTATTCAGCCTAATTCTGCCACCGTTACGTGTAGCCGTAGAAGATTTGAACGAACTAGTACCATTATTTGTTGCCGAATACAACGCTAAAGCCGGAAGACAGGTTAAGGACATACCCGCTGCGGTCTGGGAAAAACTGAAAGCACATAACTGGCCTGGTAATGTCAGAGAACTGCGCAACGTGATTGAACGCTGCGTTTTATTCGCCGATGGTCCCAGTTTCCCCGGACAATGGCTGCAACTGCCCGGGCAGTCTGTCGTAGAAGCGTTGCATACCGAAGCCGGTATTTGGTTACCACTGGATGGCAGTATGGCCTTGGATGATATGGATTGTTTTATTATCAAGACCGCTCTGGAACGAGCGGATAACAACCTGACCGCAGCCGCCAGGGCGCTGGGAGCCACCCGTGAAACTCTGCGCTATCGAGTTCGAAAATATAACCTGAAAATAACTGACTAACGTCATCGGCAAAATTTAAGCGATTTCAGCTGGGACATCCAATTGCCGGTAAGCTCCTTGATAATATAAAAGCGGTTCTCCTGGCCGGCATACGGAGTCTTGTACTTCGCCAATGATAACCCAATGAGTTCCTGCATGAACTTTACTTATAATCTTGCAGTCCAGCGACATAATACTATTATCCAGAAGTGGCGCGCCTGTCATTCCTGCCGTCCACGGCGTATTTTTAAATCGTTGCTCTTGACTAGTGCCACCAGCAAATTGATTAGAAACATCTTGTTGATCAGCACGTAACGTATTAACAGCAAAGCACTGGCTTTCCTGAATTCCCTCTCCGGTGTCAGCCGATTCATTAATACAAACCAACACCTGGGGAGGGTTAAGTGAAACACTAGAAAAAGCCGTCACTGTCATACCCTGAAGGCCAAAACTTTCAGAGAAAGTCGTAACAACATTGACACCACTGGCCCATTGTTGCATAGCCTTTTTAAAATCATCAACACCCACAGCCATTCATTTCTCCGGTTATTTATTAGGTAGCGCCTTAATTGTTACAATGTTTTTAACTACTTAGGTAGTTTCCTGAAATTAATTTACCCATTAGACGGGGCGTATAAGAATATCCCATTTAGGCAGGATTGGGTTGCGCTCCAGTCTGGCTTCAATCGCCAACATCGCCTTTTTAGACAGAGAAATACCTTTTTGGTAAACTGTTTT
>CANNNV010000206.1 GCA_947506155.1 Methylococcaceae bacterium | reverse complement strand
GGGGATACCCTCACGGGTTGACCGCTTGGAAAGACAAGCACCTAATTTTTTAAAGATAGCAAACGCAATAGGAGCTGCATGAGTTGGGTCGGCTAATGCCGACGCGCTATCCCTCCCCGACCTAAAGGACGGGGTATCTCGCGCAAAAACTGATGAATCCTCAAAAAACCAACTGGCATAATCTGCCGCCTGAAACCCTGACGACAAACTTACAGGTCGATATTAAGCAAGGTTTGAGCGAGACCGACGTCCAGCAAAGGCTTCAACAATACGGCGTTAATCGCCTGACTCCCCAGCGCGGTAAAAGTCCGCTACGCTTAATGTTTGAGCAAATCAATCAACCCTTGGTTTATATTTTGCTGGCGGCAGCCGGGGTCACTGCATTTTTAGAAGAGTGGGTAGATAGCAGCGTTATTTTTGGCGTGGTATTGATCAACGCCATCATCGGCTTTATTCAGGAAGCCAACGCCCTGAAAGCGATAGACGCGCTCAGCAGAGTATTGACTGTCACTTCTACCGTGCTACGCAACGGTCAACGCCGCTCTATTTCAGCCACCGATCTGACAGTTGGTGATGTGGTATTTTTACAATCAGGCGACAAAGTACCCGCAGACTTACGTTTGCTGCAAATCCGTGAGCTACAAATCGATGAATCGGCGCTCACCGGTGAATCTGTTCCGGTGGGCAAATCTATCGCTACTTTAAACGATGATACCGTCCTGGCAGATCGTTGCAATATGGCCTATTCCTCAACGCTGGTCACTTATGGCAGCGGCTTAGGGATAGTCGTAGAAGTCGGCGATCGCACTGAAATTGGACGCATCAATAGCCTGCTCAGTAATACGATTGAGCTGGAAACACCGTTGACAAAAAAAATAAGCCAATTCAGCCAGTTATTACTCTGGGTAATCATGGGGTTGGCCGCGTTGACTTTTGCAATCGGAGTTTGGCGTGGACAAGCGCTGCTGGATATGTTCATGGCTTCGGTTGCCTTGGCCGTTGGCGCAATACCTGAAGGTCTACCCGCTGCATTGACGATTACGCTGGCGATTGGCGTCTCTCGGATGGCGAAACGTAATGCCATCATTCGCAAATTGCCGGCGGTAGAAACCTTGGGCAGTACCACCGTGATCTGCTCTGACAAAACCGGCACGCTGACCCAAAATCAAATGACAGTGCAAGCGCTGTATGCAGGTGAGCAATTGTTCGACATCACGGGCAGCGGTTACACGCCGAATGGGGAAATTGGTCTAAAGGGTAAAATCGTTGCCCACTCTGATTACCCGGCTTTAATGGAATGCCTTAAAGCAGGATTGTTATGTAACGATGCGCGTTTAATTGCAGAACCGGATAACTGGCGTATCGAAGGCGATCCCACCGAAGGCGCGTTACAAGAAAAAATGGGGTCAAGTCTTTAAATTTGAATTGGCAAATGGACCCACAGGCCTAACATTACGCTCAACCGGAGCGCGGTTATAATGCGGTTTTGTTTATTCAGCTTTCAGTTTGGTTTAACTCCGTTAGCTTTCGTTTTTTTATTGACTGAATTGGGGCGCCGATGTGCGTTCTAAGTCGATGCACTTGATGGTCTTTTGTTGGCAAGCCGCATTTACTGGTCTTTACGTCAACACGAGATGGCGAGGCAGGTACTAGCATCTTCTCCAGCACATGCAACAAAATCAGTGATTTAACAGACGTTGTGGCTGCTTGGCAGCCATTTTCAATTGCCTTTATCCACGAACATAGCCTCTACACACCTGATTTCGCCCGCCTTTTTTTGCTAAATATAGCGCCTCCATTGCCGCATCACAGAGTATCTTAGGGAAGAGGCTTTTGGAAATAACACGTTGCGTGGTCACGCCGACACTCATTGTGACCACAGATCCGGCATCAGGATAACTATGAGCTAAACCCAATGCCTCGATGCCTATACGCAACTCTTCGGCAATTTGCCAAGCCATATCCTGATCAGTGTCCGGCAACAAAACCATAAACTCATCATCAACATAGCGGGCAATAAAATCGCCAGGCCGATCCAGTCTTTTAGTCAACGCAGCCGAGAGTATTTTCAAGCATATATCACCTGCGCCATAGCCATAATAATCATTATATTTTTGAAAATAATCGATGTTGATCAGGGCTAATGATAGCGAGGTTCCATCGTTCATCGCTCGACCCCATTCCGAAATCAGTGTTTCATCAAAACAACGACGATTAGGAATCATCGTCAGTGCGTCAATCAGTGCCAAAGAGGACATTAAATCAGCTTCTTGTTTAAGCAAGATATTATTATGGATACGCGCCTTGATAATCGGTACCATAAAAGGTTTGGTAATATAGTCAGCGGCACCCAAGTTCAGTCCCATTTCCTCATCAGTGCCATTTTTCATTGATGTAACAAATATCACTATTATTTTAGAGGTATATGGATTTTTCTTTAGCCATCGAAAAACTTCAAAACCATTCATCCTGGGCATTTTTACATCGAGAAGAATCAGGTCAGGCAATTCATGCTGTGCAATCTTCAGCGCATCTTCGCCATTGCTGGCAGTAATAATTTTATAGTCGTGGTTTAAAATTTGTGTCAGTAGCTGCACATTGGCCGGCGTATCATCAACAATTAAAATCACGGGAGGTTCGTTGCTATTCATAAAAACTCCATAATTTTCAGGTAATGTGGCTGGATAGAACACGCTGTCCGTTACTAGGAGATCTCCGATTCTAGTAATAATTCATTGGTATCCCAGATCAAATCATTTAATTGATCTGGACTGAGGTCAAGGTGAGCCATTAAATCTACTTTATAGACATCCCATTCCTCTTCCTTGAAACTTGCCTCCGTGCCAGTAATAATATATTCAGCTAAATGACCAATAGCAATCATGTTCAGCATCGATGCTACCCCTTGTGTTGAGGTAAATACATCGAGTTCGTGGTGGATGCCGATGGCTTTACGAACAACAGTTGGTAGCTCCCAGGCTCTGGCCAACAAAACACCTAATTGCATGTGATTGATGGTATGCCTGTCCCTTTCAGATTCAATCAAATTGTGATCAGGCGCGGAACCTAGCTCCACCGTTTCTTTGTAATCACCAAAACGTTGCATCATTAAAGGCTGACCACAGTCGTGAAATAATCCGAACAAATGGGCTTCATCTCTATCTATGCCACCGATGGCCTTGGCCAAGTAGCTAGATACCAACGCGGTACGGGTACTATGTTCCCAAAATGCTTCCATCTCAGGGCCGGGAGCAATACTGCGTAGCGAAAACCCCATTACCAGCGTCGAGATATTCTTAATCCCTAGCAAGCTAACGGCTCGATCAATAGACACCACTTTGTCGCGTAAACCGTAAAACGATGAATTAATCGTTTTCAATACAGCCGCAGACAGTCCCATGTCAGAACTAATTAATCGAGCGATTTCGCGTGGGTCAGCATTTCCTTCATCTTTTTCACGCATAATAGCCATTAAGATAGCCGGCTGGGGCGGAATAACAATAGCTTTGAGTAACTCCTGAACTTGGATTTCAGTGAGTTGGTTATTTGTAGACATATTTATTCTTCTTCAGGTTAAGAACGTGTGAACTAAAATTATCAATGAGTCATTGGTTAGTTGGCGTGTAGAGGAGAATGAGTTCAGCTCTACAGATGATTAACTTATGCTTGTTCATCAATTTTTGCGCGAGATACCCCGTCCTTTAGGTCGGGGAGGGATAGCGCGTCGGTGTTAGCCGACCCAGCTCATGCAGCTCCTATTGCGTTTGCTATCTTTAAAAAATTAGGTGCTTGTCTTTCCAAGCGGTCAACCCGTGAGG
>CANNNV010000205.1 GCA_947506155.1 Methylococcaceae bacterium | reverse complement strand
CACGGGTTGACCGCTTGGAAAGACAAGCACCTAATTTTTTAAAGATAGCAAACGCAATAGGAGCTGCATGAGCTGGGTCGGCTAACACCGACGCGCTATCCCTCCCCGACCTAAAGGACGGGGTATCTCGCGCAAAAACCGATGAATGAGCCGGTGAAAACGATTACACGAGCTTCGGATTTGTTGGGTTTAAAAAACTTGTCAGTATTGGTCACCAGTTTGTCCTTGCGTCATGCCATACATATTGCTGAACGAACTACTCAACTTGATTCTTTATGGGAACACAGCGCCCGTACCGGCTTGGCACTGGCTTATTTAGCACCTAAAATCAGGAATATAGATAAAAATACCGCGCATTTATTTGGCATGTTCCATGATGCGGGCAAGGCGTTAATGTTGCAACATTTTGTCGACTATCCTGAAACATTGCGCTTGTCGGCCAATACGCCCGAGTTGAATTTAGCCCTTATCGAGGAATCCAGGCATAATTGTAATCATGCGCAATTTGGAGCGATGTTGGCAACAGCGTGGAATTTGCCGGAAGTCATCGTTCATGGTGTTCGTATCCATCATGATATGGATGCTTTTGTTAGCCGCCTAGCCTCAGATGTAACACTGAGTTTAATTGCGTTGGTTAATCTGGCGGAATACATTGAAAGCGATAATTCACCTTTTAGTGATAACCAATGGAGCACGTATAAAAAAGAATTTATGGCGCAGCTTGCGATTAGTGATCATCAGCTGGATGCCTTGTGTATTACGACTAAAGAAATGCTATTAATGTGAGATGCTAGCTGCCCATAGTTATGATTAAAGTCGGCAGTGCAGCCAGACTCAAAGCTCGATCCTCACTAAATATTATTAAATGGAAATAGCTATCATGTATGAGCAACTTATTCTTAATCTTACCGGCGAAAATAGCTGGATGCCTCATGGTTTCTGTATTCAGTGGACACCCAGCCTACTCTGGACCTATATCGTCTCTGATGCGCTGATTGCGTTGTCTTATTATTCGATTCCTACGACGATTATTTATATCGCTTTACGAAGAAAAGACCTGGGCTTTCATAAAGTTTATCTGATGTTCGGTGCCTTTATTCTGGTCTGCGGTACTACTCATGTATTTTCGATAATACTGTGGTGGCAGCCGCTGTACTGGCTGGATGCGATTCTACACGTCATAACCGCCGTACTGTCGGTTGCCACTGCATTTTTTCTACTACGGATGGTTCCGAAGGCGGTGCGTCATAGCTGCGAGGAGTATGAACTGCAAAATATACTGCTTAATACTCTGGTGCAACAGACCGCAATGGAACTTAAAAAAGTCAATGCGCGGTTTCGCTCGACGTTTGAGAGTGCACCGATCGGTGTTATCAATATGTCGCCACAGGGAGATTTTCTGGAAGTAAATCAGGGTTTTTGCGATTTCATCGGTTATAGCCGTGAGGAATTGGTCACGCTGAACTTCGAGCAAATAACCCATTGTGCGTTTCACGCAGCTGATGTCGATAAAATTGCGCGGTGCTTGTCCGGTGAGATTTCAGGCTACACCATCGAGAATAAGTATCTACGTAAGTGCGGCGATGAGGTTTGGGGTAATTTAACGGTAAAACTAATCTGTCATTCTGACGGTACACCGGATTATTTTATTGAAATAGTCGAGGATATTACCCAGCGCAAGGAAATGGAAATTGCCTTGTCTGACAGTGAGTTTCGCTGGAAATTTGCTATTGAAGGCGCCGGTGATGGAGTTTGGGATTGGAATATCCAGAGCAATCAGGCTAGCTATTCTAAACGCTGGAAAGAGATGCTCGGCTATACTGAAAATGACATTCTGCCAAATCACGATGAATGGCTATCATGGATTCATCACGATGATAAGATGCAAGTTATAGCAGCCATGAAAGCTTACCTAGCAGGTACCACGTCGACTTATAAAGTTGAATACCGCTTGAAATGCAAGGATGAAAGCTATAAGTGGATATTGGGGCGAGGCATGGTGGTCAGCCGCGAACCATTAGGTCAACCGCTGCGTATGATCGGCACCCATACTGATCTTACCCAAATAAAAGAATCTGAGCAGGCCTTGCTCGAAGCCAAGGAAGATGCAGAATTGCTGGCTCGAGCCAAATCCGAATTCCTAGCTAATATGTCACACGAAATTCGCACACCGATGAGTGCGATTATCGGCTTTTCACAACTGGCGTTAAATAAAGACTTCCCTCCTGAAGCCTTGGATTATCTAGATAAGATCAATCGTGCCTCTACCAGTCTGCTGGGTATATTGAATGATATTCTGGATTTATCCAAGCTGGAAGCAGGCGGGATTATTATTACCCCGGAGCTATTTGCCGTTAATGATCTGAGGACTACGCTGTACAATTTATTTGCTGGCGTCGCCCAAAAGCATGATCTCGATTTTACCGTAGTGGTTGGGTCTGATGTGCCGGCGAACTTGATCGGTGATAACCTCAGGTTGCAGCAGGTATTGATTAATTTATTGGGAAATGCGTTTAAGTTCACTTTGAATGGCGTAGTTAATTTAAGTATCACGCTGTTGAAAAGCGATGTGTCGCAAGCACGGTTGTTATTTTGTGTTAAAGATACCGGTATTGGCATAGCCACTGAGGATCAGGATAAGTTATTTCATCTATTTAGCCAAGTAGACGATTCGATTACCCGGCGTTTTGGTGGCACAGGTCTTGGGTTGGCGCTAAGTCAAAATCTGGTGGAGTTAATGGGCGGCAAAATTTTGGTAGAGAGCAATCCTGGATTTGGTAGTCGCTTTAGTTTTGAGTTAGTTTTGGGCTTATCGATTGAATCTCTTCAGGATCAAGTTTCGTCAATAAAGCTCAGCTCAGTAATCACTGATGTAGGTAAAGAGTTGGTTGGCGCCCGAATTTTGGTGGCAGAAGATAATGTGTTTAATCAACAGATCGTAAACGAGTTACTCACGCTATCAGGCATCACTGTCGGGATCGCCAATAATGGCAAAGAAGCTCTAGCGATGCTGATACAGAACAAGTTTGATGGAGTCTTGATGGATGTACATATGCCCGTTATGGATGGTTATGAATCCACAAGAAAGATGCGCGAACTCTCTCAATTTGCTGCCTTACCAATCATTGCACTAACCGCTGGCGTAACTGAAGAGGAACGAGATTTATGTATGGCGGCTGGCATGAATGATTTTATTAATAAACCGATTAATGCCAAGCAGTTGTTATCGACGTTAATGAAATGGCTAAAGCCTGCGCCTACTATGGTCGAGCCAGAAAAAATTATTGCCGCACCGGCCATGGATTTGAGTATATTAAAGGAATTAGTTGGGGAAGATCCAGAGACCTTGGCTAAATTCCTGGGCTATTTTTACACCGCTGCAGAGGAAATTAGTGCCGATATTATAACGTCGCTTCGTGCTGAAAAAATTGATGCAGTGATTGCGGCTAGCCATAAATTAAGTTCCTCTGCACGTAGTGTTGGAGCCATAGACTTAGGTAATCTTTGCATTGAACTTGAAGATGCCGGAAAAGCGGCGGATCACGCGACGCTAAATAGATTGTTGCCGATTTTTGAACAGGAATGGGATAAAGTAAACAAGTATTTATCAGAAAGTCCGTAAAGCCCCTTCCTTTAGGTGGGGGATGTAAGGATGCTCTTGATCTATTTTGTTTCTAGGAGTCTGTCCGGCTTTACCAACATAAATCTGATAAAATGAATTTTTACATTTCCCCATCAGCGGGTCTCTACCATGAGCAATAAATTCATACCCATTGATCGTGATCAACCGTTTGTAATTCCTGTGCAGAGCTGGCTGGCGGAT
>CANNNV010000204.1 GCA_947506155.1 Methylococcaceae bacterium | reverse complement strand
CCTCACGGGTTGACCGCTTGGAAAGACAAGCACCTAATTTTTTAAAGATAGCAAACGCAATAGGAGCTGCATGAGCTGGGTCGGCTAACACCGACGCGCTATCCCTCCCCGACCTAAAGGACGGGGTATCTCGCGCAAAAATTGATGAAATTTAACCCCTGTATTGATAAATGTACTTACGAAGGAACCCATTGCGAAGGCTGTGGCAGGTCACACACGGAAATAGCAGAAACCAAAAAGCTGGTCATGGCCGTGGTCAACTTTGCCCAGGAACAAGAGTATGAAAATATTGAGGATTTTGCTAACGCTATCGGGGAAAGCGTACTTAAAAAATTACAAAAATCTGCTGTGAAAAAATAATACCCAATTATTTATGACTAGCACCCCTGAAATTATTAGTTATTTTGCCGCAACACTGACCACTGCCTCATTTTTACCGCAGGCGATCCTGACGATAAAAACCAGGGATACCGAATCCCTGTCTTTAGGCATGTACAGTAGCTTTACCTTAGGCGTTTTATGCTGGCTTATTTATGGCGTTTATCTCGGCGACAAGGCGATTATCATTGCAAATGCCATCACCCTGCTGCTGTCCTCATCCATACTGTTGTTTAAGCTTTACAGCATGATAGACAAGAAAAAATAGCCCGAAGCGAATTCATTCGCCCCGGGCTATTTGTTATACCAGCTGCAGTATCTCCAACGCATTGCCGTCGGGATCACGACAAAACAGCGCTTTACGCCCGGAGATACTTAGGGTATAGACGGTGCCGGTCTTATCCAGAACCTCCCGAATCGGTGCCAGTTCCTGCACGCTTAATGCAATATGCCGGTCACGCCCACCATGCTCGGGACGACCCGTTATGGGATCGGGATTTTCCAGCTCCAACAAATGAATCTGCTGTCCGCCCAATTGCAGCCAAGCGCCTGGAAAGCCCAGATCAGGCCGCTCGGTTTGTTGCAGGCCGATAACATCGCAGTAAAATATCAACGATTTTTCAACATCAGAAACAATCAGACTGGCGTGCTGCAAGGTAAAATTAATGTTGGTCATTATTTAAAAAAGGGTCTGGAACTGCAATAATGTAGTCAAGCTACAGGGCTTTTACTTTTTCTAGCACGTCCTGGGCATGACCTTCGGGGCTAACGCCATAAGCGACATCAACCAAGACGCCTGCTTTGTTGATAATAAACGTGGAGCGAAGTATCGCCATACTTTTAACGCCGTTTTTTTCGCGCTCCCGCCATACGCCATAGCTTTCGCACAACTCTCCGTCGACGTCGGCTAGCAACTCCAGCTGCAGATCAAATTTGTTAATAAAATCCACGTGGCTTGCACAACTATCCTTGCTCACACCGATAACCACCGTTTCCGCCTCGGCAAACTCGGCGGCAAGCGCGGTAAAGTCATTGGCTTCGATGGTGCAGCCCGGCGTATCATCCTTGGGGTAAAAATACAAAACCACGTTCTTTTTTTCGGCATAATCAGACAAACTGACCAATGCACTAGCTTGGTTTTTTGAGCTGAACACGGGAGCCGATTGATTTTTTTCTAACATGAGCATTCCTTAAAAATGAAATATGAAGCCACGAATTTGACTTCAGGTTTGTAGCAACGCACCCCCCTATCTACACAAGTAACTTTGCCCCTACTCCAGAGGGAGAAGGAGCTTAGCCTCATTGTAAGCAATTGTTTTTACTACGCAGATATCCCTACAGATACTCAAGCTTTATTTTCACCGCCGAAGATCTCCAGCAATCGCGGCAGGAAATTAGCCAGTTCCAGCGACATAATCGCAAAATCCACATCAAACTGTGCCGCTTCTGAATCGGTATCAACATCGGAGACCTGGTCCTGAATCAAATCAAGAAATTTCAAGCGCTTAACCGCCAGATTCTCATCAATAATGAATGACAGACGGTCAGCCCAACTTACCGCCAGCTTGATGACTTCCTTGCCGATATCCAGATGGTTCTTGATTTCCGGCAGGCTCAAATCATGGCGTTTACAACGAATAATACCACCCGCTTCTTCCGGTGCGCGCAATTCACACTCGTCTTCAATCGTAATGTCATCGGGCGCCTGATTATTGACCAGCCACTCGGTCATAACTTTGATAGGCTTTTCGATAGTATTGAGCGGCACAGCCGGCAGCGAACCCAGGGATTTACGCAAACTACTCAGCAAATCTTCGGCTTTTTTTGCCGAGGCTGCATCGACGATCAGCCAGCCGCCTTTGGGGTCGATATAGGCGTAAGTCTTGTTTGAAAAAGTAAAGGCTCTGGGCAAGAGTTCAAAGATAAGCTCATCCTTGATCGCGGTGCGTTCTTTTTTGGCTAATTTACGCCCCTGCTGTTCCTCTGTTTCAAGAATTTTTTCCTGCATCATTTCATTGACCACCGACGCTGGCAAAACTCGTTCCTCTTTTTTGCCACAGACCATCAAAAAGCCGTTGGCGCTATGCACCAGTTGTTCTGATGATTTTCCCAGCGGTGAAGTCCAGCCAAACGTGGATTCTTCATGACTGCCGCAGGGACGAAAAGCCATTTGTTCAAGTTTCAGTTCCAGGTCTTCTGGAGATAAGGTGAATTCTTCAGTAAGACGGAAAATGCTCAGATTTTTAAACCACATGCGCAATCGATACCTTGTAAATAAAATGACTGGGCATTATCGCAAATTTAGCGCTATAAAAATAAAGTAAATTCTATGGGGTAAGATCACAGCTTCAAAACCAGATCAATTTCGCCGCCATCACAAACAACAATAGCGAAAAATAGCGCTTCAATTTCTCCGCTGGAAGCTTGTGCGCGAGCTTTGCCCCGATCATCGCGGTATAGGTGCTGGTCAGTACAATGCCCAGAAAAGACGGCAGATAAATATAACCCAGACTCCAGTCGGGCAGTAAGACATCCTTGCCCAATAACGCATAACCCAAGGTTCCGGCTACCGCGATCGGGAGGCCGCAGGCGCTAGCTATCGCAACGGCATTGCGCATCGGCGTTTGAAAATGCACCAAAAAAGGCACGATCAGCGTACCTCCACCGATACCCAGCAATGACGACACCAGTCCCATCACGCCTGCGGCGCCTAAATTCAAAGTATTGGAAGGTTGCAACTGTCCGGGCTTGGGCTTTAATTGCATCGCCATTTGCACAGCTACCGCCAATAAATAGATGATAAAAAGTAAACGCAGGCCACTGCCGGCAATATGATCGGCTACTACTGTTCCAGCAGCCGCACCGACCATAATACCTGGCCCTAAGTTTAAAACCTTAGGCCACAGGACCGAGTTCATACGATGGTGGGCCAGCACCGAAGAAGCTGAGGTAAAAATAATTGTCGCCAGCGAAGTCGCCACCGACATGATCATCACCTGCTCTGAGGGAAAACCTTCTGCGGCAAACAATACCGCTAAAATCGGCACAATAATCAGGCCGCCGCCCACGCCGAAAAGTCCGGCGATCAAGCCGGATGCGGTACCCAACAAAATACTCGCTAAAAAAATAGTTATCACTTTACGCTGCTGCTTCAAATTTCATATACAAACATATTCATTTGAGTGTCGCTCTCCGTTGATAGGTTTTTCAACCTGCAACTGGAGTCCTGGTTGAGCAGTTTCAACCGACAGGTGCAATCATCTAAAAGAGTTGCACACCAAATAATACCTACTGTTACTGCTGCCTGAAACCAATAAAGTCGGCTATTAACCAAACTTGTCAGCAGTGAAGTGGCATTAACTGTAAGAGAAAACTTTCTCTTGTAGGTAAACATTACCCACAGTCGCAATTTACATGAAATCGTTGGTTTGTCAAATTTATTATCGCTCTTCATGTTTTAGAT
>CANNNV010000203.1 GCA_947506155.1 Methylococcaceae bacterium | reverse complement strand
GGCTTTACCTTTCCCCAGCGTGATCCGATCCTTTTAGAGCAGCGAACTAAGGAAGCATTCGCTGGTAAGTCTTAACGACCCGTTGTAATCGTAGCACTGTGTTAGCGCTTAGTCTGGTCAACCTAGCTTTTACAAGCTCCGTCCTTCATGGCGGGGTGATTGACGACCTGCCTTCCGTGCTAAGTTAAACCAATAAAAAAGGGGGCATTATGCCCCCTTTTTGCTTTAAGTAGAAGTAATCAATCGCTGCCTGCATTATCTTTCATGATTTTTGGGGTGACAAAAATCAACAATTCCTGCTTAGTTTTATTAACAGCTGAATTGGTAAATAAAAATCCGATACCCGGCAAATCGGCAAAAAACGGAATTTTGTTTCCAGCTTTTGATTCAGTACCTTCATAAACACCGCCCAAAACCACCGTTTCTCCATCCTCAACAAGTACTGAGGTTTTAATCTCTCTTTTATCAATCCCAGGATTACCCGATACTGGATTAGTTGTTTTGTTTGCGTTATCTTTTGTGATCAGCAAATTCATGATTACCGAACCATTCGGAGTAATCTGGGGTGTTGCGTTTAACTCGAGAACAGCATTTATATACTTGGTTGTTGCCGGACCTGTTGTTGTTGGTGGTGTCGTAACAGGAATCTGCACACCTTGCATCATAACGGCGGTGCAGCGGTCCATGGTCATTACTCTGGGGTTAGAAATTATTTCGCCTTTTCCTTCAATTTGTAATGCCTGTAGTTCAAGATTCAACACATAATCGGCTCCTCTGGCAAGTGTCATGCCTAAGGCACCCGGAGGGGTTGCTGTTAACGCAGCTACGCCCAAATCAACTAGTGAATTATTCAGCGTACCGGTATTGCCATTTGCATCAGGACTGATATTACCTTGGGTTCCGGCTCCGCCAATGCCAAATACCTTGTTAGACGGGAGACTGGCTTGTTTTGCTGCGCCAAATTTAACACCTAAATTTTCGGTGAAAGTGTCATCAGCAATAACCACCCGTGCTTCTATCATGACTTGGCGCACAGGCACATCAAGTTTACGGATCAGTTTCTTTACGTCATCCAGACGTTTTGTGGTCTCCCGAATAATTAAGGTATTGGTTCTGGCATCGACTACGGCAGATCCACGAGGAGAAAGTAAACGTAAACTATCCTTATCTCCCGATCCAGTTAACTCTAAGCCCTTCTTTACTTCTCCCAAAGAACCGCCAATAGCCGGTGCGTCCTTTATTGAACCAACGTCTGCGGCAACTTCAGCGGTACCGGTTACACCGCAAGCACCAAAGGCACCGGCATCACCACCATTCAATAACGCCTTAAAACTATTAGCCTTCGCATAATTGATTTTAATATACTCGGTCACCAGCGGATCTAACTGTTCCACGACTTTCTCTGTTTCTTGCTGTTTCTTTTTATAATCCTTAATCTTGTCCAACGGTGAAATCAGTGTGACATTGCCGGTTTCATACTTGCCCAATTCCTTGGTCATCATAATAAAGTCCAAGGCTTCATCCCAAGGCACATCGTCCAGTTTTAAGGTAATAGTACCGGTCACATCATCGCCGGCAACCACATTCTGCCCGGTAAATTCAGCCAATATCGCAATCACGCTGCGCACTTCGATGCCCTGAAAGTTTAACGACAACCGATCGCCAGTGTATTTGGTACGGGATCTATCTAGCGCTTCTTTTTCTTCATTGCTTAAAGGTCGAAACTCAACTGTCAATAAGCCGTTAGCCTGAAATACCGAATAATCGTAAAGTTCATTTTGCGTGGCTACGGTAATGCTGGTTTCCTGACCGCTTGATACCATATCGATATACTTAACCGGCGTTGCAAACTCGGAAACATCCAGCCGTTTAGCCAAATTTTCGGGCAAGCGGGTGTTTAAAAGACTGACGGTAACTTTTCCATTAATTTTTTTGGAGTTAACAATGGTGTTGGGATTGGCCAGGGAAACCAGTATACGGCCTTCACCTTTATCGCCACGCTTAAAATCAAAGCCACTAATCGCTTGTGCGGGTATTAATGATGAGATGATGGTATTAGTTTTTTTCGATAAAACAGGTGCTGTAGTCACAGGTTTTAACGGAGCTAAGACCATCGTCTTGGCGCGATTTAAGGTCAGTAACACCTTATTACCAACTATCTTGGTTTCAAATGGCGTTGTTTCGATGAGATTAACAACGACTCGAACTCGGCCTTCTGCTTCCACCACATAAACACTGCTCGCTACGCCCTGATTTATTGGATACATTTTTTTTTCCAGAGCATTTTTTGTACCGGGAAAATCGAGCACAATACGAGCTGGATTATCGGTCTTAAAAGTTTTTGGAGTAATAGCCGGCCCTGTCATTTCCATTTCAATTTGCAGTTTATCACCAGACTGACCCGCAAAATTTATGCCTGATAGTGCCAATTCACCGGCACTAACAGCGGTCATTTGAACCCAAAATAAGCATAGACCCAAGCCTATCTGCATGCTTAATGTTTGCATTCGCGCTCTGTGAATATCCGCCATGCCGCCTTGTGTATTATTCATTTGTTAGCCTCGAAATTACTCTGTCAACATGATTGAAGTGGGTTGTTCTCGCCACATCCCCGGTTTATCTGGGACTATTTCCATTAATTCAATTTTATCGCTGACTATCCGTATGATTTTTCCGTAATTTTTACCCATATAATTCCCAACTTTGACGCGATAGATTGTACCGTCACTCGCTTTTATTAATCCCCACAATACAGATTTTATATTGACAGTCCCAACCATTCGTAAACCATCCAAAGGAAATATTTCCAATTCTTCTTTACGACGAGTAGTATCCGGTTTTATACCGCTACCGAGTGAAATATCTACACCCTCAGCTTTTTCAGGTTGTTCTAGTGGTTGAAAGGGATCGCGTAATCCTTCCGGTTTAAACATAAAAGGCTCAATAACTTTGATTTCGGGCAGGGGTTTAATGGGTTCTTTAGGTCTAACCTTCACTTCCGAAATATAACGATTCAAATCTGAAAAATCATCATTGCCACAACCAGCCAACATAGCTATTAAAATTATGCAGTTGATTTGTAAAATGAAACAGATGCGTAGAGGATTTATCATTATTTTTGTCCTCTCTTCTTTTTGGTCACAGTCGCCGCTATTTCATCTCCACCTTCGTTATAAGTTTTTACCGTTGTCATCATTTTCATTTTACCTGTCTTAGCCTCCTTACTTTCGGGAATAATAGTGACATCGTGCACGGTAACAATTCGTGGTAACGAGGCTAAGCCACTGACAAACAAACCCAACTCCTCATATTTTCCAATAACCTCAATACTAATGGGTAGTTCTGAGTAAAAGTCTTTACGAACCGGAGCACCAGGTTTAAATAATCGAAACTCCAGACCACTGGCTAGGCCTGTCTGAGAAATATCAATCAGCAGGCTAGCAACCTCTTCTTTAGTCGGCATTTGTCGAATCATGTCCTCCAATTCAGTTTCAATTTGTGCTAATTGATCTTGATAATCTTGAAGGTTGATAGCTTTTTTTTGTTTTGTTTCAAATGATTGTTTTAATTCCAATTCTTTATTTTTGGAAACATCAAGCACAGCCAATTGATCCAATGTGTCATAATAAATGCCGATACCAAAAACTAGTACGCATATCCCTGTAATTGCCGCAGCTTTAATGGGTACCGGCCAAGTTCCTGCCTCATTCGGATCCCAGTTAATTTCTGATAAATTCATCGGTTTTTGCGCGAGATACCCCGTCCTTTAGGTCGGGGAGGGATAGCGCGTCGGCGTTAGCCGACCCAGCTCATGCAGCTCCTATTGCGTTTGCTATCTTTAAAAAATTAGGTGCTTGTCTTTCCAAGCGGTCAACCCGTGAG
>CANNNV010000202.1 GCA_947506155.1 Methylococcaceae bacterium | reverse complement strand
GCGTGATCCGATCCTTTACAAGCTGCGAACTAAGGAAGCATTCGCTGGTAAGTCTTAACGACCCATTGTAATCGTAGCACTGTGTTAGCGCTTAGTCTGGTCAACCTAGCTTTTACAAGCTCCGTCCTTCAGGGCGGGGTGATTGACTGTATTATCCATTCAAACAAAGCCGCTACTTTGTATTTGAATTGAAAGTTGAGTATCTGTCAGGGCGAATGAATTCACCCCCGTACCGATTATTTTATGAATCATGAATCATCGACCTGGTCGGCCAGCGTGGTCAATTGCTGAAGCCATACCGACAATTGCTCAGTGTTTTCGGCCCGCACCGTCGCGTGAGCTACTTTACGGCCTTTGCGCGGCGATTTATCGTAAAGATGCAAATGTGCTTTGGGGATATTCAAGATGTCTTCAGTTTTCGGAAGTCCACCGATGAAATTCACCATTGCCGATTTACCTACCGGCGTTGTTGCGCCTAGCGGCAGATCAAGGATCGCTCGTAAATGATTTTCAAACTGGCTGGTTTCGGCGCCTTCAATCGTCCAATGGCCAGAGTTATGTACCCTTGGCGCAAACTCGTTGGCAACCAAGTGACCGTCTAGTTCAAACAATTCCAAAGCAAGTACGCCAACATAGTCAAGTGCTTCCAGCAAGCGTGACACATAAGTTTCGGCCTGTTGTTGCATCGGATCATGTTCGCGGCAGGTGGAAACGCGCAAGATGCCGCCGCGATGGAGATTTTCAGATATTGGGTAAAAAACAATCTCCCCGGATACATTGCGTACCGCAATGATAGAAATTTCCCGATTAAACGGCACGAAGGCTTCGACGATAGCCGGCACGCCTTGCAGCAGCTCCCAGGCTAATTTTAAATCATCTTCGGATTTGAGCACTGACTGGCCTTTGCCGTCATAGCCCTGAGTTCGGCTTTTCAAAATAGCGGGATAACCGAGGGTTGTCATCGCTAGCGTCAGGTTGTCCAGACTATCCACAGCAGCATAAGCTGGCGTAGGAATATCGAGTTCAAAGAAAAAGCTTTTTTCGCTTAATCGATCCTGGGCTACAGCCAGCGCCTTCGGGGAAGGATAAACCTGGGTATGTGCAGCTAGAAATTCGGCAACTTCAGCAGGAACATTCTCAAACTCATAAGTGACCACATTAGTGCATTCGGCAAGCTGTGCCAGCAATGCCGGGTCGCTATAGTCGCCATGTAAATGCTGCCCCAGCTTGTTAGCACAGGAATCAACAGAAGGATCAAGGAAAATAAAATCCACGCCTAACGGAGTGCCCGCCAGTGCTATCATTCTGGCCAGTTGGCCTGCGCCGAGTATACCGACTATCATAAACCGTCTCCGGCTCGCGGGTCTGAATGGGCAAGCACCGTTTCGGTTTGTTCGCGTCTGAAATCGTTTAAGGCGTTTTTATACTGGGCATGTTTGTTACTGATGATAGCAGCAGCCAGCAAAGCTGCATTAATAGCGCCTGCTTTGCCTATTGCCATCGTACCAACCGGAATTCCGGCCGGCATTTGCGCGATGGATAACAAAGAATCCATACCATTCAGTGCTTTGGATTGTATCGGTACGCCCAACACCGGCACAGCGGTTTTCGCTGCTGTCATGCCAGGTAAATGAGCTGCCCCACCAGCCCCGGCGATAATCACTTCCAGGCCTTTCGTTTCTGCGGTTTCTGCATAATGAAACAGTTTATCCGGTGTACGGTGCGCAGAAACCACTTCAACGTTATGCGGAATGCCCAGTCGTTCCAGCGTTTCCGCTGCAAAGCGCATGGTTTCCCAGTCAGAGGTAGAGCCCATGATGATACCAACCAGTGCGGTCATGTGTAATTCCTTCAAGCAGATCTTACATTCCCAGGCTGAAGCATGAGAATAATGTTATTTAAAGCCGCGTAGTATCTCATAAATATCTATCCGCCTGATGCTTTTCGGCAAAGCTGACTCAGGCGAGGCCTGAGCCAATTATAGTGATTTGTAGCTGTTGTGATTAAATCGAATTCTCTCAGGGCAGCAGGAATAGCTTGCCAAAAAGTACCTATTGCAATGCAAGCACTTAGATTGTTTTTTCTAAAATTCTAATTCCAGATCTTTTTCACAAAAATCAAATTTAGCCGGTTCGCTTTCAGCACCGTCACTATAAACGGCCTTAACCGATTGCTTGCAGCCTTCATTATTGGTACTGCTGTCCCAAACCATTGTTTCTGATTGCCCAGGACCAATGCCTCTACCGATATCAAACTCGCTCCAGGATTTACCATGTTCAGAAACTAAAAGTTTTTTAATGGTACTCCGAGTTGTATTGTGTACTTTAAAAGAATATTCACTTTCACTTGCTTGTGCATTTATTGCTGTAGTTAATAATGCAGCCATAAAAAATAAGCTGGTCATTTTCAGATTTTTCATGTTTTTTCCTTATTTAAGATTTATCAATTAACGTTGTTTTTTCACTTGCAAATAGGTTAAGGCTGCAAATGTTTAAATACAGCCTCTGCACAGTCTAGGGTTTTTTCCAGATCTTCAGCTGTGTGCGCGGCCGATACAAAACCGGCTTCAAACGCTGAAGGTGCCAGATAAACACCCTGCTCTAGCATCGCATGGAAAAAGCGTTTAAACAAATCTTGATCACACTGCATGACTTGGGCAAAACGGCTTATTTGTTTTTCCGGGCTGAAAAACAGACCAAACATACCGCCAATGCTGTTGGTGGTCAAGGCAATGTCAGCCTTAGTTGCGCGAGCTTTTAGGCCCAAAGTCAGTTGTTCGGTTTTTTCACTTAATGCCTGATAAAAGCCAGGTTGGGCTATCAAGTCCAGGGTTTTTAAACCGGCAGCCATCGCGACCGGATTGCCGGATAGGGTGCCGGCCTGGTAGACGGGACCCAGTGGCGCTAGGCATTCCATTATTTTGCGCGAGCCGCCAAAGGCGCCAACCGGCATGCCGCCACCAATAATTTTACCCAGCGTAGTTAAATCGGGTTTGACCTGATAAAGCCCCTGCGCGCCGTTTAAACCGACCCGAAAGCCAGTCATCACTTCATCAAAAATCAGCACAGTTTGATAGTGATCACAGACCTTGCGCAAGCATTCTAGAAAACCCGGTTCCGGTGGAATGCAGTTCATATTGCCGGCCACCGGTTCGACGATAATGCAGGCGATTTGTTCGCCTATTTGTTCAAATAATGCGTTGACGGCTTCGGTGTCATTGTACGGCAAAGTAATGGTGTTTTCGGCGACTAAAACCGGTACGCCCGGAGAACTGGGTACGCCAAACGTCAGCGCACCGGAACCGGCTTTGACCAGTAAACTGTCGGAATGACCGTGATAACAGCCCTCGAATTTGACGATTTTATCCCGGCCTGTGTAGCCTCGAGCTAGGCGTATCGCGCTCATGGTCGCCTCGGTGCCGGAACTGACCATTCTAACCATGTCAATTGACGGCATCAACTCGCAAACCCGTTGCGCCATCAGCGTTTCAATTTCGGTCGGGGCGCCAAAGCTCAGACCTTTGTCACAGGCCTGTTTGACGGCCGCAATGACTTCTGGATGAGCATGGCCTAAAATCATTGGTCCCCAGGAACCGACATAATCTATGTATTTAGTGCCGGAACTGTCGTAGATATAAGCACCCAGAGCATGATCGATGAAAACCGGTGTGCCGCCTACACCATTAAAAGAGCGTACTGGCGAATTGACGCCGCCTGGAATTACACGTTTTGCATCGGAAAATAACGCGGTTGCTTCTGTCATCAATTTTTGCGCGAGATACCCCGTCCTTTAGGTCGGGGAGGGATAGCGCGTCGGCGTTAGCCAACCCAACTCATGCAGCTCCTATTGCGTTTGCTATCTTTAAAAAATTAGGTGCTTGTCTTTCCAAGCGGTCAACCCGTGAGG
>CANNNV010000201.1 GCA_947506155.1 Methylococcaceae bacterium | reverse complement strand
GCTTGTAACAGCCAGACCTGGGTATTATCTTTTAAGTACAGCTCTAGGTCGTGCAAAATACGTGTTGATAATTTTTTGCTTTCAATCGGAAAGCAGATTTCCACGCGCTTAAACATATTGCGATTCATAAAATCGGCACTTGATGCGTAGACTTCTTGATTTCCATCATTGGCAAACGCATAAATGCGGGCATGTTCCAAAAATCGACCGATAACCGCCCTGACTTCTATGTTTTCTGATACGCCTGGAATTCCTGGTCGTAAACAGCAGACACCTCTGACCATCAATTTTATTTCTACGCCGGCTTGTGACGCACGGTAGAGTGCTTTTATCAATTGCTCTTCGACGATGGCGTTTACTTGAATGATAATTTTTGCAGGTCGAGCATTTTTGGCATGATTGATTTCCCGTTCAATTTTTTCCATTAAGCCTTTATGTAATGAAAAAGGTGATTGTAGTAATTTGTTTAACCTCGTGACCTTTCCCAAGCTGGTTAGTTGGGCAAATACACGCCTGACATCTTCGCCAAGTTCTTTATCGCAGGAAAACAGGCCGTAATCAGTATAAATCCGCGCTGTTTTCGGGTGATAATTTCCGGTACCCAAATGAACATAATTACGCAACTCTTTGCCCTCTCTGCGTAACACCAGACACATTTTTGCGTGAGTTTTATAACCGACTACACCGTACACAACATGCACGGCAGCTTCTTGTAGTTTAGCGGCAAGGTCGATATTGGCTTTTTCATCGAAACGGGCGCGCAATTCAATGACGACCGTGACTACTTTGCCCGCTCTTGCTGCTTTGATTAACGCGCTAACGACCGGAGAGTCTGCTCCTGTGCGGTAGAGCGTTTGTTTTATAGCCAATACTTCAGGCGCATCAGCGGCTTGGCGTAAAAAATCAACGACCGGAGCGAATGATTCAAAAGGGTGGTGAAGTAAAATATCATTACGTCTTATCGCTGCAAATATGTCTTTGTCGCGAGCCAATTGAGAAGGTACGGTTGGCTTGAAAGGGGCAAATTTAAGATCTGAACGATCAACTAACTCGTTGATTTCCTGAATCCTATTGAGATTGACAGGGCCATTAACCAGAAACAGTCGATCTGTCGTTAAGTTAAAGCGGGCCAGCAAAAAATTAACGGTGTCTTCAGGGCATTTTGCATCAACTTCCAAGCGGACTTCATTGCCGTAATTGCGCATAGCGAGTTCACCTTGAACGGCCATTAATAAATCGTCAATGGCATCGTCATCAACGAAAAAATCACTGTTTCTGGTGACCCTGAACTGGTAGCAACCTTTAACGGTCATGCCATGAAATAAATCGTCGACAAACGCATGAATAATAGACGATAAAAAAACAAAATCATGAGGTCCGCTGTGTGTTTCAGTGGCGGGTAATTTAACGACTCGGGGCAGTGATCTTGGGGCTTGTAAAATAGCCCGCCCGCTATTTCTGCCAAAAGCATCTTTGCCGGTTAAGGAAATAATGAAATTTAAGCTTTTGTTCAGTATTCTTGGAAAGGGGTGAGCAGAATCGAGACCGACGGGTGTTAAAATGGGTAATAATTCGTCATTAAAATAGTTTGCCAGCCATTTGTGCTGAGCTTCCGTCCAGTCTTTACGACGAATAAAGCGGATATTTTCCTTAGCCAGTTTAGGGATAAGAATATCGTTTAGAACCTTGTATTGGTCATCAACCAATTCATGTGCATAAACGGCAATCTGATTCAGTTGCTCGCTTGGTGTGGTGCCATTTGAGCTTAGGGCGTTCGGGTCAATGGTTGCCATTTCTATCACGCTGGCAACACGTACCTCAAAAAATTCATCAAGATTAGAGCAGGAAATACATAGATAATTGAGTCGCTCCAGCAAGGGTACGCTGTCATTTTTTGCCTGTGCCAGTACCCGTTTATTAAATTCCAGCAAGCTGAGATCCCGATTGATATAAAGCTCAGGACTTTCCAGATCTACGGTTTTGTCTGTTGTATGGTGTTCCATTTGATGCCTATTAGAAAAAGTTCAAGGCGCTATGCCTGTGATAAAAATATGCCGATCGCTGATTTGTTGAGGCTTAAACGGCAACTCTGCCTGTAAGAGCTGTTGGGATATCTCTTCCATGCTGAAAGCTGCGAGTAAAGAATGATAAAAATCTTGTTGCAGGATAGAAGGTTCATTTGTCGCGTGGATATGTACAAGGGTTTGAGCTTCTTTGATACTATGCGGACGCAATAAATCCATGACAGCAATTCGCGATCCGGTCTTGGAATAGTTTTTTACCGTTTGCCACAAGCTTTGGGGATTGGGTAAGTGGTGTAATAAGCTGTTACTGAAAATGACGTCATAACAGGTGTTTGGTAAGAACACATCAGGAATATAACCGTTAATATATTGCACACGTTCGGCGAGCGTATCGGGTAATGAGGCTTTAGCATAGTTGATCATCTGCATTGAGCCATCGACGGCATGCACTGTGCTGAAAGGAAATGCCCTGGCAAAACGGCAACAGATGTCACCAGGGCCACAGCCTAAATCGAGTGCTGTCGCGCTGAAGTCGGCCTGATTTATGAATGTTACTAGGCGCTGGACGAAGTTTTGGTGTGGAATTTCAAAATCAGCTAGTGCATACGCTTTTACTTGTGCCAAATCTTCCATAAGTTCAGGTTCTAATTGTCTTTCCATCAACTAGACCCTCGATTGCCCTGTAAGCCACCGGTGTGTAAGGCGATAATTTTCATTCCAGGTTTGAAATGTTTTTTGGCGATAAGGTCGTAGAGCGCGTAGAGCATTTTTCCGGTATAAATGGGTTCAAGGGGAATGCCTGTTTTACTTTCAAAATCATCAATAAAAGTGAGCAGTTCGGTGCTGGTTTTAGCAAAGCCGCCAAAGTGATAATCAAAATTAATTTGCCAGTTTCCATAAGAGTGAGGTAGCAGTTTGGAAATATCATCAGTTAAGAATTGGGCATGGTTTAACGCCGAAAAGCCTAGCACAGAGGCATGCGCCGGAACTGCTTTAATCATACCAGCTAATGTTGTTCCTGTACCACAAGGCGCACAGAGCAAATCGTAGGGAATGCTTATTTCATTGACCAATTCGGTGATGCCGGCAAGTGCTAGTGGCTGAGCTCCGCCCTCAGGAATCCAATATTGTTTGGGTTTAAGTTGGGGTAAATCTTGCCAGCTTTGGTATTGTCGTAATTGTCTGTAGTTAGTACGAGATACAAATTGCAATTTCATTCCCCAATCGAGCAGATCTTGTAGGGTTGGTGTTAATTGAGCTGGGCATTCACCACGAACTAGACCAATAGTTTTTAGTCCAAGGGCTTTGCCGACAAAGGCAAGCGCATGTAAATGGTTGGAATATATGCCTCCCATGCTAATTAGCGTTTTTGTATCAATAGATAGGGCGTGGTTAAGGCTGTATTTAAGTTTTCGCCATTTATTGCCAGAAATGATGTGATGCAATAAATCGTCCCGTTTAAACCATAATTCAATTTGATGCTGTGTCAATAGGTCGTCATAGACAGGACTCAAAATTGACGTTTCGAAAGTTTTTTCTAGGTTAGTCAAGGCAATGTGCATGAAATATTTCTCAGGGGGAGACTTTGCTAGGGGTGCTTAAGGATTACAAGGGTTATCAATAGTGGAATATTTTTTGAGAAAGCTAAGTTGTCAATACTGCTTAATTTGACGATGAAGATCAATATTTAGTATTGTGCTTTCGTTATTCATTAATTTACAGTTGGCTACTTGCCCAGCTTATTGAAAAAACTGGGATTAAGCTACCAAAAAGCCCATTTCATCAGTGATCGCCAGGAAGAGGAAAAGTATGAAAAGGCGAGAACAGTCTGGCTGGAGGAAACTTTACCCGCGCTGATCAAAAAAGCCAAAGAAGAAAAAGCCGTGGTGTTGTTTGGCGATGAGGTCTCCTTTGCGATGTGGGGTTCATTGGCGCGTACCTGGGCTCCG
>CANNNV010000200.1 GCA_947506155.1 Methylococcaceae bacterium | reverse complement strand
AGTGGCGTAAGGATGATAAAGCGTATCGCTATCGAATACTTCAAACTGGGATTTCAGCTCAGGACGGCTGTTGAAGAAGCTTTTACAAATAGCGGGGGAAGCGCCGAATAAATACAGAATCAGCCAACCGATGCGCTGAAAGTTTCTGATTAAGCCAAAATAACCCGCTGCAGTAAACTGCTCCAGACTCAGCGGACTGTTTTCCTGTTGATGCAAGCTTGCCCACAACGCTTCAGGTACAGAATAATTGAAATGAATGCCGGCAATAGCTTGCATCGTTCTACCGTAACGATGCCATAAACCATGACGGTAGACATGCTTCATGCGCCCGACATTTGAAGTGCCATAATCTGCTATGCGAATACTTTCGTCACCATTAAGACCACAAGGCATACTGCTGCCTAGCAAGATTTCGTTATCCAAGTGCTGATAAACAAATTGATGGATGTTATGTAGATAGTCTAGCGTGTCGACAATGTCAGCAAATGGCGGGGTAATCAGTTCAATCAGGGCTTCCGAGTAATCGGTGGTGATATAAGGGTGAGTTAATGCCGAGCCTAAGCCATAAGGATGATCTGTATTGGCAATTAAGCCTGCCTTGTTTATCCGCAGGCTTTCTTTTTCTATTCCTTTTAGCCCTCCGCACATGAGCTGCTGATGCCCGTTATCTTGAAGTTTGGTAATAAAATGAGTCATAGCATGGGGTAAGCCTTTAGTCCAATAGGTTGGGCATTATAAAAGGTATTACCAGGTTGAAGAAATTTTATCGCTGGTGAGTGTCGTTTAGGAACGGTGTTCGATTCATTCACACCTACAGCTAGCAAAACGTTATTAACCTAATCTGAAAACGCTGTAATATCGCTGCATCGTAATCGACGACGACAATGACTGATGCTAGAGGGAGTCTATTACCAGCGTTTTTTATGCAAAACCCTATTTTTAATCGCGTACTCAATCTCTATTTATAAAAAAAACATGCGCCTAACCCCCTTCGAAATCACCACGATAAAACAAACTGCCCAGCATATATTTGGTGATGCAGCAAAGGTTTATCTTTTTGGCAGTCGAGTTGATGATAGCAAAAAAGGCGGGGATATAGATTTGTATGTTATTTCAGAAAACCAAGATAACTTGTATGAGAAAAAAATTAAGTTTTTAACGGCATTAGATAGGGCTTTAGGCGAACAAAAAATAGATGTCGTTATCGCCAAAGACAAAAACAGACCCATAGAAAAAGAAGCCATCGCAAAGGGGATAGAATTGAACTTGGAAAACTTAAAATTAGAAAAAATTCTAAACGAATGCGATAAACACCTGCAAAGAATCAATGACGCTTATAGTGACATGTCGCTATTTATGCCACTTACCGGCACTAAATATGAAAATTTATCAAAAAATAATGTACAAGCGATAGACCAATATTTGTTTAGATTTTCAAAACTTCAAGACAGTATGGGCGAAAAGCTTTTTAAAGTGTTACTGAATAGATTTGAAGAAAATACAGATAGATTATCTTTTTTGGATGTTATTAAAAAGCTGGAAAAATATATCGCGATGGACATCGCCGATGAATGGCATGATTTGCGAAAAATAAGAAATCAGCTCGCGCATGACTATGAAGACGATGCTATTGAAATAGCCAATATCATTAATTTGATTTATGCCAAAAAAGAGGTTATCGAAAATATTTATTTAACGATAAAAGCCAGGTGTTTCAACCGCACGCCTCCTCAATAGCACTTACATAACGATTAATAACAATCTGCTCATCAAATTGTTTTAAAACCTTATCGCGGCCATTCAAGCCCATTTGCAAGCGCTCAGCTTCAGTTAACAATAACATTTTCTCCATTTTTGCTTTAAGGTCGTCAGCATTTCGTGGTTCACATAAAAAACCGTTAATGCCATCATCCACCACTTCACGGCAACCCACCGCGTCGGTAGTGATAATAGGCTTACCCACACTCGCCGCCTCTAACAGCGAACGCGGCACACCTTCACGATAATAAGAAGGCAAAACCACACAATCCGCTTGCCGTAAAAAATCAACGACAGAATCGCTTACACCCAAATAATTAACGATGCCTTCATCCACCCACGCCTGCATTTCTTCCGAAGAAACAGCGGATGGATTTTTAGCATCCAAAAATACTAACAGTTGGCATTCGATATGTGGATATTGTTTTTTCAAAAACCGCGTCGCTGTAACGAATTCAACAACGCCCTTGTCCTTTAACATCCTGGCAACCAGCAAAAATACAAAGGTAGTTCGAGGAATAGCATTTGCTGCGGGCGTAAAACGATGCACATCAACACCAGAACCGGGTAATAGGTCTGTTAGCACTGCCTTAACCAAACCTTTATTAATAAACAGTGTTAAACAACACCTTCGCCAAAATTAAAAAATAGTCAGAAGTAGTAGAATACAAGGTTGCAAAGCCACTGAACCTACCAAATCTGACTATGAGCGAAATAATAACAATTCTTGCAACCTTGAGTTCAACTTTATCGTGCGACATGAAGTCACACCCGTTATTGTCTTACCTCGAAAGAGGCAGTGAGACTCGTTGTTCCCTCAACGGTAGCCTACCGATGCAGGCGAAGCTGGCAACGGCTTGGTTTGAAGCCATCGGGACAATGTAACCCCTCGCAAAAGAAGGAAAAGCCGTGAGGTAATTCCAAATGCTGCCAGCGTCAGGCGGCTGGGGTGCTAGGCTGGATAGTAAGGCCAATAGATGTGAACTGTTGATAAACCTCGTAATGAACGGCAAGCCAAAGATGCTGATAGGCTTGGACTAAAAAGTATGTGGTCGGTTGTTCGTTTGATTAATACGGGCACAGGGACAAAGATCACCGGGGAATAGACAGGGTCTAAGCTAATCGTGTAACGGCTGTGAAACATGGTAAGCCTGTATTGCCGCCCTGAACAGTGGGCAAGCGAACCGTAAGGAACGCCATCGGAGGTGCAGGTAAAGGAAAGAGGAAAAAGCGAATGCCACTCTGTAATCGGGCGGATAGGGGTTGAAACATCATCCCACGCAAAAGCGGGCAGACTTCCTCATGGTCTCTTGTCACAAGAGAGTTTGTAGAACCCCTTTCAGAAGGAAAGCAAATGGACGCTGCAACACTGGCGTGTGCACCTTCAGAGTTGGCCTGGCACGGTATCAATTGGGCCGATGTCCTTCGTCAAGTCAGGAGGCTGCAAGCGCGTATTGTGAAGGCCACACAGGAAGGCAGACATAACAAGGTGAAAGCCTTGCAATGGCTGCTGACCCACTCGTTTAGCGGCAAAGCTTTAGCCGTAAAACGGGTGACTGAAAATCAAGGCAAAAACACCGCCGGTGTGGATAAGGTCACATGGAAAACACCGGGAGCAAAGACCAACGCGATAGCGTCGATGCAGCGGCGAGGTTACTCGCCACGTCCACTTCGGCGAGTATTAATCCCGAAGAAAAACGGCAAGACAAGGCCGCTCGGCATTCCCACGATGAAAGATCGCGCCATGCAAGCGCTGTATTTGCTCGCATTGGAACCGGTCGCGGAAACGACAGCCGACCCGAACTCATACGGATTCAGGCCGGAGCGTTCAACAGCCGACGCCGGAGAGCAATGTTTTATTGCGCTGGCTCGCAAAAGCTCAGCGGAATGGGTGCTGGAGGCCGATATCAAAGGCTGTTTCGATAATATCAGCCATGACTGGATGATCAAAAATGTCCTTACGGACAAATTAATGTTACAGAAATGGCTCAAGGCGGGATACGTGTTTCAAAACGAACTCTTTCCCACAGAAGCCGGAACCCCGCAAGGGGGAATTGCCAGTCCGGCCCTGGCCAACATGACATTGGATGGATTGGAAGCAATGCTTTCGACGAGATTTCCGAAAAGCAAGCAATCCAGACTGAAAATGAACATGGTGCGTTATGCAGACGACTTCATTATCACCGGCAACTCAGAAGAATGGCTGGAAAATGAGGTCAAACCTGCCGTGGTTGAATTTTTGGCGGAACGCGGATTAGTCTTGT
>CANNNV010000199.1 GCA_947506155.1 Methylococcaceae bacterium | reverse complement strand
TAACATCACTACGCAGGAGCAAACCGTTCAAGGCATTAGTCACAAAAATTGCAAACTTATTGCCCGCAACGATGGTTATGGGTACAAGTTTCAACCCAAGATAGCAAACGCAATAGGAGCTGCGTGAGTTGGGTCGGCTAACGCCGACGCGCTATCCCTCCCCGACCTAAAGGACGGGGTATCTCGCGCAAAAACCGATGAATTTAAAAACAACACGTTAAATTATATTATGTATAGTTTCTGTCTGAAAAGCTAACACCATTCAGTGTCAAAATTTATCGACAGAGGACTTTATTTTTATGAGAAATCAGCTACATTCATCCATCGGACTGATTTTTAATCATTTAAAAATGTGTAGACGATAGCTACGATTAAAATATCTGGGCAAATTTTTTACTGAAAATCACTTAAAGACAATATTTTTTTAATGACTAATAATTTAATTTTTTCCCCGACTGTTCCTAAAAGTAAAAAACAAACACTTTATTGGACAGGTTTAACTGGATGCGCTGATTCTCTGGCTTTGGCTAGTGCTATTAAAAATGAAGCTTGCCTGTTTGTTATAGTCACGCCGGATAATCAGACTGCCTTGCGCCTAGAACATGAGTTGTTGTTTTTCTTGCAGGATGAGCACCCTATTTTGCACTTTCCTGATTGGGAAACCTTGCCTTACGATGTTTTCTCACCGTTGCCGGAAATTATCTCGGAACGACTCAAAACCTTGGCTTTGTTGCCGCAGGTTAAACGAGGAGCATTGGTGGTGTCGGTGATGACCTTAATGCACCGCTTAACGCCTAGAGAGCATGTCTTGGCCAACAGCTTCGCGCTTAACATCGGTGACGATTTTAATCTGGAGCTGAACCGCCTCAAACTCGAAAGCGTCGGCTATCATTGCGTTTCACAGGTCTACCAGCATGGCGAATTTGCAGTCAGGGGCTCGATAGTCGACTTGTTCCCTATGGGCAGCAAAACGCCGTTTCGTATTGAATTATTCGATGAGGAAATTGAATCGATACGAATTTTTGATCCTGAAACTCAGCGGTCACTAGGGAAAATTGATAAAATTCAATTATTTCCAGCGCGCGAATTTCCGCTGACTGATCAATCAATCAAGCACTTTCGTCAGGCTTTTAGGGAGGTGTTCCCGGAAACATCGCTCAAAAACCATTTTTATCTGGATGTCGGTAAAGGCATTACCCCCGGTGGTATCGAATATTATTTGCCATTATTTGTCGAGCAGATGGCCTGCTTATTTGATTACCTGCCTAACACAGCGATTTTAGTCACAGCGGATAGTTTTAACGCAACGGCACAGGATTTTTATGTCGAAGCTGAAGATCGGTTTTTGCAGCGGAAATATGATGTCGACCGGCCTTTATTGAAGCCGGAGCTGTTGTTTTTATCAGCTGAAGAGCTGATGCAAAGAACCGGCGACTTTGCTCGTATTACCTTAGGCAGTATCGAGGCAGATGAAAATAGTATTGAATTTAACTGCCTGCCGTTACCCACGGTAACTATTGACGCCAACCCTTTAATTTCACTAGAACAGCCTGTTCAGGTTCTGCAGCAGTTTGTAGCCGATTTTTCCGGTAAGATTTTGTTTGTCGCAGAATCGCCCGGACGCAGAGAAGCATTGATTGATAAATTAAGGCAATGCAACATTAGCGTAAAAGTAGTGGAAAGCTGGGATAAATTTCTACAGTCAGAAGTTTCGTCGTGCATACTGGTTGCGCCCATGGATCATGGTCTGTGGCTGGATAATCCAGCCATAATGATTTTTACCGAAAATCTGCTGTCGGGAGAAAAAGTACAGCAACGGCGTAGACGGCGTAAATCTGCAGCCAGTCAGCTAGAAAATATTGTCAACAACCTGAATGAGCTGAGCCTAGGCTCGCCAGTCGTGCATCAAGAGCATGGTGTTGGTCGTTACTTAGGTCTACAAACTTTGCAAATTTCGGGTATTACTTCGGAATTTCTGACTCTGGAATATGCCAATAATGACAAGCTATACGTACCCGTTTCATCTTTACATGTGATTGGTCGTTATACCGGCATGAGTCCGGAGCATGCGCCGTTGCACAAACTGGGCGGGGATCAGTGGAGTAAGGTCAAAGAAAAAGCCATCAAGCGTATTCGCGATGTTGCCGCAGAATTGCTGGAGATACACGCCAAAAGAGCCGTTAAGCAAGGCTATGTATTTGACGTTAAAAATATCGAATATGCGGCTTTTGCTGATGCGTTTCCGTTTGAAGAAACACCTGATCAACAAACCGCGATCGAAACCATCCTAGAAGATATGGTTCGTCCTCAACCTATGGACCGGGTGATTTGCGGCGATGTCGGTTTTGGTAAAACTGAGGTGTCGATGCGGGCCGCATTTATTGCAGTACAAAATGGCAAACAGGTCGCAATATTAGTGCCGACTACCTTGCTGGCCCAGCAGCATTACCAAAATTTTCGTGATCGCTTTGCCGACTGGCCGGTGCGGGTCGAGGTGTTATCCCGCTTTATCAGCCCCAAACAGCAAAAACAGATTACCGATGATCTGGAGCAGGGCAAAGTCGATATTGTGATCGGTACGCATAAATTATTGTCCAAAGAGATCCAATATAAAGCGCTGGGACTGGTGGTAATTGATGAAGAACACCGATTTGGCGTGACCCAAAAAGAACATTTCAAAAAGCTGCGCAATGAACTGGACATGTTGACGCTGACTGCAACGCCTATTCCTCGGACACTAAATATGGCGATGTCGGGTTTACGGGACATTTCGATTATCGCCAGTCCACCGCCCAATCGTCATGCGATAAAAACTTTTGTCAATGAATGGGTAGCGGCACAGATCAGAGAAGCCTGCTTGCGTGAAATTAAACGCGGTGGCCAGGTATTCTTTTTGCATAACGATGTCAAATCGATGGAAAAAATGGGGCGTGAGCTACAAGTTTTAGTACCTGAAGCGCGTATAGAAATAGCTCATGGACAAATGCCGGAGCGAGAACTGGAGCGGATTATGCTGGATTTTTATCATCAGCGTTTTAATCTGTTGCTGTGTTCGACAATTATTGAAAGTGGCATAGACATACCCAGTGCCAACACCATTATCATTGATCGTGCCGACAAACTAGGTTTAGCTCAGTTACACCAGTTGCGCGGCAGGGTAGGGCGCTCGCATCACCGAGCTTATGCTTATTTTATCGTGCCGCCAAAAAACTTGATGAGTAAAGATGCGATTAAACGATTGGAAGCGGTCGAAGCTTCCGGCGATCTGGGTGCAGGCTTTATGTTGTCGTCGCATGACATGGAAATACGCGGTGCGGGCGAATTGCTTGGCGATGACCAAAGCGGACAAATTCAGGAAATTGGCTTTACTTTATATACCGAATTGCTGGAACGGGCAGTCAGCGCATTAAAATCTGGCGAACAGCCAGAGCTAGATACTCCGATGGACAAAGGGCCGGAAGTCGATCTACAAACCTCGGCGCTGATCCCGGAAGACTATTTACCGGATATTCATAGTCGATTGGTGCTCTATAAACGCATATCCAATACTGAAACCCAGGAAGATTTACACGAATTACAGGTGGAAATGATTGACAGATTTGGTTTGTTGCCGGAGCCGATAAAAACCTTGTTCAGCGTCACAAAGTTAAAACAACAGGCCGAAAAACTGGGTATTAAAAAAATAGAAGCCAATGCCGGCGGCGGGCGAATTATTTTTACCGCCACGCCTAACATTAATACCGATCAGTTGATTATGTTGATCCAAAACCAGGCTCAGATGTATAAATTTGATGGTATGGATAAGTTACGATTTATAAAATTGTTTGAAACGACCGAGCAGAAGTTTGACTTTATAACTGAGTTATTGAATAAATTGGCTGTCCTCTCCCCAGCCTAAAAAACGGAGCTTGTAAAAGCTAGGTTGACCAGACTAAGCGCTAACACAGTGCTACGATTACAACGGGTCGTTAAGACTTACCAGCGAATGCTTCCTTAGTTCGCAGCTTGTAAAGGATCGGATCACGCTGGGGAAAGGTAAAGCCCCGAAGG
>CANNNV010000198.1 GCA_947506155.1 Methylococcaceae bacterium | reverse complement strand
TTTTGGTGGGATAAACCATCACAGTGTGAGTCCGCTAAACGTTCTGCAGTTACGCATTTTGGCATTACTGGGTTCCTCTTCTGCAATTTATCAAGGGCTGGCGGTTAAATCTGGGGAAGTAGGCAGAAAAATCGGCGAACCGTGAGCTGATACCTATGGAAACCGGGCTAGCGCCAAACCAGGCCAGAACCTAGGAGATGATCCACAGGCCAATCCGGGCTATCTGGCTTCCAAAAACTATGTGGCTGGTAAGCTACGCAGCGCTGGTTACCAGGTACAAGAGCAGGAATTTCAGTACCTGTTTTTTCAAGATCTAGAAGGATCCGTTCTTGAGAAAACATCTCCAGGGTCGGTTTCTTATGCACTGAGCAACGAATTCGGCGTCATCGGGTCTACCGCACCGGGAGATGTCACCGCAGCAATACAGGCCGTGGGGCTAAATTATCAGCCAAGCGATTATCCACCTCCGCCACTGCCAGGACAAGATCCTCTGCCAGTGCCAGGGACAGCTGGTTGTACCGCCGCAGACTTCACCAGTTTCACTGCCGGTAACATTGCGCTAATCCAGCGAGGAGGTTGTCCCTTTGTGCAAAAAGCCAACAACGCCGTGACGGCAAGCGCGGCTGGCATTATCATTTATAACAGAGGTGATTTAGGTGGGTTACCGAATGCTACGTTAGGTGCATCCTATACAAATAATGTGCCGGTACTGGAAGCCACCTATGCTCTGGGTTCTGATTTACGCAATATTACTGGCATTAAGGTACATATGGTTGCAGACGTTAGTCGAGGTACAATAACAACTTACAACATATTGGCTGAGACAGCGGGGGGAAGCCCGGACAATGTGATTATGGTCGGCTCTCATTTGGACTCCGTGTTGAAAGGAGCTGGCATCAACGATAACGGCACCGGTAGTGCAGCGGTGCTTGAAACGGCCTTGCAGATGGCCAAAGTGAAACCGGTCAACAAGGTCCGCTTCGTCTGGTGGGGAGCGGAAGAAGATGGCTATGGTGGCTCGACTTATTATCTTGACCACCTGAGCGATGCACAGCTCGCAACCATTAAGTTATACCTTAATTTTGATATGCTGGGTTCGAAAAACTTTGGTCGCTTCGTTTTAAACGGTGATGATGCAGGCCTCCCGTCTGGATCAAAAGCCATCACGACTTTATTCCAGGGCTTCTATGACCAGTTTGGATACACGTCAAAACTAGATGATCAAACTCGCTGGAACCGCTCAGATTCTGCAATATTTGCGTACAGGCAATTCCACATCGGTAAAACGCTCATCAACGGCATCCCCATCGGTGGCCTGACAGCTGGCTATGACGAATTGAAGACCGCCGCAGAGGTAGAGCTGTTCGGAGGTACTGCAGGTAATCCCTACGATTCCTGCTATCATAACGCTTGCGACGACATAAACAATGTTGACTACGACCTTCTAGGGCTTAACGCTGACGCTGTTGCCTACGCCACTCTGCAATATGCTATGAACACCGTGAAGTTCAATGGGCAGAAGGGTAAGGGAAATTTCAAACAAACGCAGCCCTTGAATACCAAAGCTAAAGGTTTCTTTCAATAGCCCCACAGCTCCATAGGTTGAGTTCCATCTTTTCGCAACCCAACACATTCACACGGAAATGTTGGGTTAACGATAAAACTGTTAACCCAACGCACTTACACCTTTTTCAGCCCAGCGCGACAGGCCAAGCATAGTGACTCGTCCCGTCATCGACAACATCGCTTCAACGATAAGGCTTAAGCGCTTTAAGGTAAGCGGTGCAAATGTTGGACTCAGTGTGTTAAGTATTGTTATGATTTCATTCATGATCAGATTAGGGTAGTGATACTGTAATTTAAGGCTCTCGTATTCTACTTTTTTCTGATCATTTTTTTCCACGCTTTATAAAGGAATCATTTTTGTCGTTTGGCGAAGGTATTGTTTGGAGTAAACGCTATTGATCAATTTACAAGAACAGCTCATCGGCACTATCGTGGAAGTGCATGGCCCGGTGGTGGTTATCGACTGCACCCGACTGCCACCTTTGCGCCAGGCGTTGTTAACCCGCTTTGACCACAGCAGCTATCTGTTCGAGGTTCATCAGCATCTCGATGAACGACATATTCGGGCCATTACCCTACATGGCACCGCCGGCTTGAGCCGAGGCATGAGCGTGTTTGATACCGGCGCGCCCTTGCATGTGCCAGTTTCCGAGCAGTGCCTGGGTCGCTTATTGAATATCTTCGGTAAACCGTTGGATGGACTGCCGCCGTTGCCTAAAACCGAGTTTCGCAATATCCATGCAAAACCGTTGCCGCTGTCGGAAGCCATTGGTATAACTGGCATTTTGGAAACCGGCATTAAAGTCATTGATTTATTATGCCCGTTCGTTAAAGGCGGAAAAACCGGCTTATTCGGCGGTGCGGGAGTCGGTAAAACCGTACTGGTCATGGAATTTATCCATGCTGTTTCGGCCATCCATCAAGGCGTTTCAGTGTTTGCTGGGGTTGGCGAGCGGATACGCGAGGCCCATGAATTATGGCGAGAAATGCAGCAAGCGGAAGTTATGAAAGATACGCTGATGGTGTTCGGACAAATGGATGAATCGCCTGGCGTGCGTTTCCGAGTCGCGCTTTCTGCACTGACTTATGCCGAGTATTTACGCGACACCCTGCATAAAGAAGTGCTGTTTGTAGTCGATAATGTATTTCGCTTTGTTCAGGCCGGCAGTGAAATTTCCAGCTTGCTAGGTCGCATGCCAGCCACTGTGGGTTACCAACCGACGCTGACTTCCGAGGTTGCCGAGTTACAGGATCGCATTTTCTCTACCCGACAGGGTGCTATCACCTCGGTACAAGCCGTCTACGTGCCGGCCGACGACATGACCGACCCTGCGGTCAGCGCAATACTCAGTCATCTGGATACCACGGTGATTTTGTCCCGAGATCAGGCCAGCAAAGGCATTTATCCGGCTGTCGACCCACTGCGCTCCAGCAGCAAACTGATGGACAGGCACACACTGGGAAACCGTCATTATGCTGTTGCCGAGGCGGTGCGTGAACATCTGGCGCGTTATCATGAACTTGAAGATATTATTGCGATGCTAGGCATCGAGGAATTATCCGAGCTTGATAAAAAAATTGTCATGCGCGCTCGTAAATTACAGCGTTATCTTACCCAGCCGTTTGCAGTTCTGGCCCAGCACACTCAACAAACCGGCGTTTCAGTGCCACTGGCACAAACTCTGACCGATTGTGAAGCGTTTTTGACAGGCGACTATGATCAACTCTCCGAACAGCAATGTTATATGCGCGGTTCAATGCAGAATCAACCATGAACACATTCATGCTGAATCTGTTTGATACCCGCCATGAACAGCGCATTACCGGGGTTAGCTCTTTTATCGGTGAAGACGCCAGCGGCTGTTTTGGCCTCCAGGCCCATCACGCGCGGTTTATGACCACGCTGGTTTTTGGTTTAGCGCGATTTCGTCTGGCGGAAGCTTGGCAATATCTGGCGTTGCCGGGAGCGGTAGCCTATTTCAATCATAACGAATTGACAATCAGTACCCGACATTTTTTGATCGACACCAATCTTGAAAGGATCAGTCAGCAGCTACTGGCTGAAGAAGAAAATCTACATACAACGCGGGAAAGTCTGCATAACCTGGAACAGGCCATGCTAAAACGTATCCTGACGCTGAAACGTAAAAGTAGTTATGAATAATCAACAGCACCTTAGAAAAAAAATCGACAGCCAGATAAAGCGTATCAAAAAAGCCGAGCATGATCGTCCTAACCTGTTATCGCAGACGATTTATATCGGTACCTTGGGTTTGGTTATGGTCTTGCCGGTCATTGGCGGCGTTTATTTGGGGCGCTGGCTCGACAGCCTGCTGGCAGGTTACTCGGTGCGCTGGACCCTCAGTTTATTATTTACCGGGGTAGTAATTGGGACTTTTAATGTGTATTTTTTGCTTAAGGAAAGATGAGTCAATCACCCCGCCCTGAAGGACGGAGCTTGTAAAAGCTAGGTTGACCAGACTAAGCGCTAACACAGTGCTACGATTACAACGGGTCGTTAAGACTTACCAGCGAATGCTTCCTTAGTTCGCTGCTCTAAAAGGATCGGATCACGCT
>CANNNV010000197.1 GCA_947506155.1 Methylococcaceae bacterium | reverse complement strand
ATCATCTAAAAGAGTTGCACACCAACTAATACCTACTGTTACTGCTGCCTGAAACCAGTAAAGTCGGCTATTAACCAAACTTGTCAGCAGTGAAGTGGCATTAACTGTAAGAGAAAACTTTCTCTTGTAGATAAACATTACCCACAGTCGCAATTTGCATGAAATCGTTGGTTTGTCAAATTTATTATCGCTCTTCATGTTTTAGATTATATTTGTCTACATTTTAGTACGATTGAGTATATTTTTTTGTTACTTAGTAGTAGCTCACTTCCTATTTTTCCGCAGAGCACAGCTTAAATTTCAAAGTTCACTATTCTGTAGTGTTGGCAATAATTTTATGAATACGTTTAGTGCTAATGACAAAAATGATTAAAATAAACGGGATGGAAATACCTTCAATCAATTCAGGATTTATTTTCCAGCCGGCAATATGAAGCGCTTCTGCTATTTTCCCGATAAGACTGGCCGCATAATAAGTAATAGCGACCATTGAAATACTTTCAACCATTTGTTGCATCCTCAGTTGCATCTTTGCACGCAAAGCCATTGATGTAAGCAAGCCCTGATTTTGTTTCTCGATGATAATGTCAACGCGTGTACGAAGCAACTGACTCGCATTACTGACGCGCTCAGAAAGCAAGGTAAATCGGTGTGAGATAAATTCGCAGGTATTAATCGCTGGTTCTAATCGTCGTTTAATAAACTCACCCAAAGTCTGAATACCTTGAATCCGAACTTCTCTTAAATCGTTTATGCGCTGTTCCACCAATTGATAATAGGCATTTGCAGCAGCAAAACGCAAATGATTGCTGGAGATGTAATTTTCGACTTTAGCCGCCAGTGTAGTAAGCTCATCTAATAATTCACCATCATTATTATCAGGCAAAGTCATGGCATTGGTAATGGTGTACAGTTGATGATCACATTTTTTTAAGGCAGGATATAATTTTCGCGCGATCGGGAACGCCAACAACGCCATAACGCGATAGACTTCAATTTCAAATAGTCGCTGCAACAACCGCCCTGCCTGTTCGGTTCTTAAGTCATGATTGACAATCAAAAAACGGCTAAAACCATCAACATGAATACGAAAATCAGTAAACACTGAAGCTGCACCACCGGTTACTTTAGATCCGATAACGGGATTACCAGCAAAATATGCCGAAAAAGAAGTCAGACTGGCATTTTCATCGTAATCAATATCAGTAACTGACACAATAGTTGCGTGAGCGGCCACAATAACTTGCCCTGTTAATTGTGACAACCAATCCACAGGAACTCTTTTTAGAGCAGAATCTGCAAAAAGATCTTTGGGCGTATCATGCACATAAAAACTATACGTGCTGAATTCTCCGTGCTGTTCCCAGCGTATTTTAAATGAGTTAAAACTGGCGCTAAAGTGATCGACTTCTTTTTCTGGCGGGGTAATACCAAATCTTTCACACAATGTTATTAAGTGTTGTCGTTCTTGCGTTTTTTGTTCACTAGACAGCAATAAGGCCAGATGACTGGCTCTGACAGGTAAATCGAGATTAAACGGTGCACGCGCATGAACTTCATTGTGAAGTACAAAACGTTGAGGATGATTACTCGGAATAGGAAATAATGTTGTCACAGGTGTTTTAAAATTAACAATTAATTGACCTAATTTAACCTAAATAACACAGTTTCGCTTAGTATTATTGGCAGGCCGTAAGAATTACTAATCAGCATTCCCATTTTGCTTAAAACTCCTCCCATTCGTCATTACTAGGTAAGGACTTAGGTTTGAACTGAACTTTCTGCGTATAATTTTTATTGACTATAACATTGGCCACTGGTTTTCTTTGTACTTGCTGTATTTTTGGCGCTGTCTTAATAGTGCGTAAGTTACCGTCTACTTTAAAACCACTTACCGCAATCGACAGATTTTGCGCTTGTTCTTCGAGTGATTCTGCTGATGCAGCGGCTTGTTCTACTAGGGCGGCATTCTGTTGGGTTACGTCATCCATTTGGGCAATAGCCTGGTTGACTTGTTCGATACCTGAGGTTTGTTCCACGGATGCGGCACTAATTTCTGACATCATAGTCGTTACGCCATGCACAGAATTAACAATTTCTGCCATGGTTTTCCCCGCTTGATCGACCAACTTGGTGCCATCTTCAATTTGCTCTACTGAATTTGCAATTAATTTTTTGATCTCTCCTGCGGCTGAAGCTGCACGTTGAGCCAGACTACGAACCTCGACAGCTACAACTGCAAATCCCCGTCCTTGATCACCGGCTCTAGCCGCTTCCACAGCGGCATTGAGTGCTAGTATGTTGGTCTGAAAAGCAATGTCATCAATCACTGAGATAATTTCAACAATCTTATGCGAGGCTGCATTGATACCTTTCATCGTTGTTACCACTTGACCAACCACAATCACACCTTTACCAGCTATGTCTGAGGCGTCAACTGCAAGTTGGTTAGCCTGTTTTGCATTATTACTGTTTGCCTGTACCGTCGATGTTAACTCTTCCATGCTGGCTGCGGTTTGTTCCAGACTGGCGGCCTGTTCCTCAGTTCGCTGCGATAAATCATTGTTACCTGAACAAATCTCTTGGGCAGCGGTATTGATAGAGTCGGTGGCTTCCTTGATTACCGAAACGGCTTTAGCCAGATTATTCACAGAGATATTAACGTTGTCGCATAGCTCAGCGAAAGTACCCTGGTGATTAGAGGTAATCTTTTCGGTAAGATCGCTTTTAGCCAGTGCACCCAGTACCCGAACGACTTCATTGATCGGAGCGACAATACTGTCCAGCGTATCGTTGACACCGAGTACAATTTTGCGGTAGTCACCCTGATGCTTGGATGGGTCGGCTCGCGTGTTCAAATTACCTTCCAGTGCCGCACTGGATAACAAATTAGCATCCGCGACCAACGCATGAATAGCATCGATTACTGCATTGAGGTTATTTTTGATCGGGTTGAAATCGCCATGATAGGTCGCTGTAATCTTGGTTGGAATATCACCCCTAGAGATGCGATCGACATAATCTGCAGCTACGTTGAGCGGATCAATCACTGCATCCAGTGTGTCATTAATACCGGCGACAATCTTGCGAAAGTCGCCCTGATGCTTGGAGGCATCGGCGCGAGTGTTCAGTTTGCCGTCTACCGCAGCTTTCGCTAGCATCACGGCATCGTCAATCATAATGTTTATCGTCTCGGACATGCGTTTCATTGATGAGATCAAGCTAGACGTATCATCAGCGGCAAGGACAATTTTTGTAGAAAGATCGCCATTTGAAATTCTGTTAGCGATTTCAATGGCCAAGGTCGGTTCACCACCGAGTTGTTTAAGCAGCCGCCGACTAATAATAGAAACGATAAAAAATAACAGTATTTGCAGAACTATTTGACAAATCCATATCCATAAATTAATTTTTTTAATAGTCATCATGTCTTCTTTGACATCAATGATGACACTCGCTGCACCAAGTACAGATCCCTCCTCTACTTCGTGGCATTTAAGGCAATTGGTACCATAGTAGTTTTTTTCAGCAATAAACGGCATCACCGCTCTGAGTGTAGCTTCATCGCCATCGCTTTTGATCAAATTGAATTCAGATTTGCCACTGGCAAGAACGCGGCGATCCATTTCATCAGTCGCTTGCTCCTCGGGCAGCCCTGCCGGGTACTCATCATCAATGCCCTTGCCCCGGATAATTCGCATTTCCATGACCTTATCCAAATCGTGCATCTTCTTGATGAACAGTGCACGAGTCGTTTTGTCACTGATAATTTCAGTATTACCTGATTTGATAAGCATCAAGGTGTTCAAACCATTCATGGCGCTGTTGGCCACAGATTTAGCGCGCTCTTCAACAGAATATAAGAATTGCTGCTCTAAGTGGGTCAAAACCCATAACTGAGCAGCGATCAGCACTATGACCAAGAAACCCTGGATAATGATCTGTAACCTTAGTTGCAGCCCAATCTTGCTCCACCAATTTGATAAGCTATTCATAACAAAGTAACTCCCGATTTATTCACTTACATTGAGCGGGTACTATCCACTCATCGTTCGCTCATTTTTTCTAGTGGTTGGCAATTATTAAAAATACCACATGTAGTGTTTTTCGTGGCCAATATAAAAAACACCATAACCCAGCGATGATTTTATGCCTGAAATTTTAGGCTTTACATCTAAAAAAATGATAT
>CANNNV010000196.1 GCA_947506155.1 Methylococcaceae bacterium | reverse complement strand
TCGCCAATTTTAAATCTTCGATTTGTGATGCGTTTAAGGGTAAGAGAGCTGGTTTTTGAGTGGATGCCATGGTCATGATGGTAGGAGTGATATGGGAAGCTGAAAGTTTACTCTAAAAGGGTAATATTTTCTTTGGAAATCACCTTAGTAGTCGACGTACAAACAGTAATTGAGCAACTAAATAGTATGAGCCAAAAATTAATGATCCCCTTTGTATTAACCATGGAAAGTTCGGCCAAATATATTCAGCCGCTAATCCTCGATTAGCTAAAAATGTAAGGCTAATAAAAAAAATCATGGTCAAGTAAATAAAATAATTAAGTTCTTTTGTAATTAGTGCTAGGCCTAGGCTAAACAAGAAGACGATGATTAAAATACCAAAATAGAAGGCCTGAAAAGCATAATAATTCAGTTCTTTCTTGTGAAACGCCATGAGTTCCCATAAATTAGCCTCTATGAACAGGGCGTTAGGCGTAGCAACTCTTAAATAAATAATATTTTGACTGTGTGCAGGAAACTGTACCGGAAAAGCAAAAATACTACTTTTATAGGCGCGATCTTCATAAGAGTGGGTATAGCCGGTATGAATAGTTTGATGAATTTTTTGGTCAATCTGCCAATAAAAGTCTACATTTTTCAGTAAAGGGTGATTAAGTTCAATAATTTTTTCAATAGCCAAATCACTGCTGTTTTCTATGCTTAATCGTAGCCAATAAGCTGACGAGGTAAAGGATAAGTTAATAGACTCATTTGGTGGCAAATTTGTTTTAAAGTCGGTACTCAGGTTTCCTTTTCGTATATCCTCGTAAGTTAATTGTTGATTGGCATCTTCTAAAATACCTAAATAGGAGATAAGTGAAATAGATGGAGGTGCTATCTTGTTAACATCCAAATAATTATCGGCTATGGCAACTGAGAATTTTGTTATTAGCAATAAAAAAATTAAGCGAATAATAATTGGTTTGATATCCACTTTAAACATAATACAATTTTCATTCACTGAAAATTAATCAGCTCTAATAAAGAACTTACTTTTAATTTACGCATCACTGCCATTTTATATTGCTTAGTCGTTGGCAGAGAAATGTTTAAAGCTTTAAGTATTTCGGTATTGTTATAGCCCAAAATCATTAGTCTATAAACTTCCCGCTCACGTGGCGATAGAGTTTTTAGCGTTTTTTCTAGGGATGCTTTATTGATTGCCAATTGAATTTTTTGAGCTTCTAATACAAAAGCAGATTCCACCGCTGCTTTTAATTGCTGTTGGTTAACAGGTTTGAGTAAAAAATCCATAGCACCTTGTTTCAAAGCGACAATTGATTGGGCTACGGTAGATTCTCCACTGATAAAAATCACCGGCATAGCCCGTTCCAAACGAACTAATTCAGCTTGCACTTCAATACCCGTTATTTTGGATATATTCATATCAGTAATGAGAATTGAGGGACTTACATCGGGTATTGCTGTTAAAAAATCAATGGCATTGTTATAAACATAGGTTGAGTAACCCATTTTTTTGAACATAATCTTTAAAAGCTTAGTCATAGATTGATCATCATCTATGATAAAAATATGTTGTGCAGCTAGTAAGCTTGAATTTACTAAGGCTTCCATTTTTAAATGTTTAGAAATAAATTGTGCTTTATTTTCTCATGTCCTACTTTAGCATGTATTTTTATTTACGTAGATGACTATTATTTAGTAGCCGCTCAAGCCTTCCCTGACCACGATTTTAGTCGCATGACGGGCGGGGAAATACCCTGAAACTACCGCCAGAACCAGCGCCAGAACCAGCCACAAGCCGACCGATAGCAACGAAAATACAAAATCCAGTTGTAGCCCCAACATGGTCATGCCCAGTTTTTTTGCCAAGGGCTCGGCGACCCAATAGGCCAGAGGAATACTGAGCAACCAAGAGAGCAGGCCGTGGAATAAACCTTCGAGCATGAATAATTTAAAAATAGCCGTTGAACTTGCGCCCAAGGCTCGCAATACCGCTATTTCTCGGGTGCGCTGTAACACGCTGATCGCCAGCGTTCCTGACAGGCCAATCGCACCAACTGCAGCGATCATTGCAGCTAGTCCCAACAACATCCGGGTAATCGGGCGAAACTGGTTTTCGGCAAACTGGCGCTGCTCCAGCTTGGCCTGCGTGGTATAAAAATCCAGCTTAATCTGCTGCTGTTGGAATGCCGCTTTCAATGCGTCAACATAGGTTTTCTCGGCCGCGAGGGTTTCAATTTGACCAGACAATAACGCAAACGAATGAAACTGTTCCTGAGCCTTTGTAGTTAACGGTGCATAAACCGGCTCCACCGCATAACCTGAGCCTGCGAACCAGCGGTATAAACCGATCACCTGCCACTCGCTTGCAGGCTGTTGCAGCAACGTGACTTTAACGCTATCACCAACTTTTAGGCCATTCAATTCGGCAGTCGCAGCATTCATCACCAGTTTATGCTGTCCTTGGTCAGCTGCACTAAACCAGCGCCCGGAAGCTATTAGCGGTTTATACATCGCGGTATCGGCGGGCAGCGCGATCATTTGCACCCCGAGACTGCCCACTTGGCGCAAGCGCTTATCCTGATAAAAAAGTTCGACGGGCAAGCGGTTCCAGAATTCGACTGCTGTCGTTTCCGGCAGTCTGCGCACGATTTTTTCTATCAATCCGGCCGGTTGGTCCTGAGTAAAGCCGAGCCTGACTGCATAGCGGCTGCGCGCCAGCTCGTTATTCAAGGTAAGATTGACCGAAGCGATCAAGCTCATAATCACGATAAACAACACTCCGGCAATAATCAGCACGCTTTGCGTCCAGAGCAAACTGGCTTTACGGCGTAACAAATTGCCTAACGCCACCGCATAAATAGTCGGTAGCACATTGGCGGCTAGTCGCTCCAGCCAGCGGTCAAAACGGTGACTGACAAAATCGGCGCCCAGTCCGTAACTGGCGATAGCCTGTTTTACTGACAGCGAAGCACCCTTCCAAACTGGATACAACGCGGCCAGCAACGGCGCCAGTAAGCCACCGGCAAGCATCAATTGCAACGCAGAGGATGAATAGACAAAACCGTTCAACTCGATATTGAACAAATCCAGCAGCCAGCGACTGCTGTAATAAGCGCCCGTCCAACTCAGCGGCACCGCAATAAGCAAGGCGATCAACGACAGGATAAACACTTGGGATAAATAGATTCTGGCAATGATCCCGCGCCTGGCGCCCAGCGCTTTCATGATGCCGATTTGGTCAGTCTGTTGGGTAATCAAGGCGGCAACCGTATTTAAAATGAGCACCGCACTCAAGGCTAACGAGGCCCAGGCCATCACTTTCAACACCAAATGAATCCCGGAAAAAAATGTCCTGCCCCAATGCTGATTTGGGTTTTGCAATAAACTGGCATTGACACTTATCCCCGATTCCGCCAGCTTTTCGCGAATTTTGCCGGCGATGTATCGAGCTTGGTCTTCGCTGTACGGCGGCGTTATCTGCACCAACAGTTGTCTGAACGTGTGCTCGGGTATGCCAAAAACCGGGGCCAGCTCTGGCGCTATAAAAAAATGCAACTGCCCGCCAAAAGCAGGTGGTTTGACAAATGGATGACGAATAACGCCGTCAAGCATCAAACGGGTTGTACCGGTTGCGGTTACAAATTCGATGTTATCGCCGCTAGCAAGTCCTGCAAACTGCGCCGACAAGCGCTCTGCAGCAAGGCTTTGATCTTCAGGAAAACGGCCTGACACTAAAGTCATTCGGTCAAGAACTTGCCGCTGATAATCGGGGCGAAACACCATGGTTCCGGTTTGCCAGGCAGAATTATCGGACGTTTTAAATGGCACGGTAAACTGGGTCAGCAGATCGATCCGGTCAACGCCCGGCAGGCTTTTGATCGATTCAGCTATTGCAATATCCGCATCCTGCTTAAGTATCAGACTGATATGAGAAGGCTGGGACTGCCGATGCGCTTCATCCATACTGCCCAGTTGCAGATCCATCATGCCCAACAGAGTGCCGACCACAAACAAACCTATGGCAATACTGGCGATGGCCAATAAACTGCGGGATTTATGCGCAAGCAAATCCGCGCCGACTTTTTGCCAGAGAGTGGCATTTAAAAACATGATTTTTATTCCCTTGTGTTTAGGCGATTTCCTGCGAAGAATATACCGCTTTCTTTTAAAAGCGGGTTGGTATTTTTTGATCTGTAGCAGCAATAAGAAGACTAATGGACAATCAATCGCTTGATTGATAGAATTTAACTCAATCGATTGATTTAAATTTTACTAGGACAATGTCAATCACCCCGCCCTGAAGGACGGAGCTTGTAAAAGCTAGGTTGACCAGACTAAGCGCTAACACAGTGCTACGATTACAATGGGTCGTTAAGACTTACCAGCGAATGCTTCCTTAGTTCGCAGCTTGTAAAGGATCGGATCACGCT
>CANNNV010000195.1 GCA_947506155.1 Methylococcaceae bacterium | reverse complement strand
TCGTCCCGATCCCGCCATTCAGCCTAGAGAAGGCGTACGCGACACCGGCATCAAGGCAACCGGCCTTCTTTTTCCCAGCGCCTAAGGGTTGACTCGGAAACTCCAAGTACAATCGCAGCTTGTTTTATCGTTAATAACCTATTCATATTCTGCAATTATGAATAAGTTTAGTATGTTGTCAACTATCTGTTAACAACCCCACTGTAGCTATTTCATTCCTATCTGCTGCTTCAAATTTCATATACAAAACATATTCATTTGAGTGTCGCTCTCCGTTGATAGGTTTTTCAACCTGCAACTGGAGTCCTGGTTGAGCAGTTTCAACCGACAGGTGCAATCATCTAAAAGAACTAATACCTACTGTTACTGCTGCCTGAAACCAGTAAAGTCGGCTATTAACCAAACTTGTCAGCAGTGAAGTGGCATTAACTGTAAGAGAAAACTTTCTCTTGTACGTAAACATTACCCACAGTCGCAATCTACATGAAATCGTTGGTTTGTCAAATTTATTATCGCTCTTCATGTTTTAGATTATATTTGTCTATATTTTAGTACGATTGAGTATATTATTTGTTACTTAGTAGTAGTTCACAACGTCAGCAGTAAAATCTAACTGATACGATGATAAAAAAATTTGCCTTCATCTTGTATTTAAACACGCTAAGCTGATGCTTGCAGCGGCTGCTTGTCATATAATGCGCGCTTTAGTTTTTTATGTTTCCGGAAGGTAAGTTAAATATGAAGAAAATCATTTTATTTATATCAGTTGTACTGTTCTTTTTTAGCTCAATAGCCAGCGCTCATGGTCCTGTGCGGCAAAAAGTTGAAGAAGAAATTACCATTAATGCACCGGCTGGAAAAGTCTGGGCCATCATTAAAGATTTTGGTGACCTATCCTGGCTGCCTGCGATTAAAAGCACGTCGATTCAAGGCGGTAATGTAAAAGGCGCAATTCGTGTTCTGACTTTGAAAGACGGAGGCACGATTACTGAAGAATTAAAAAAGCATGATGATAAGGCGATGTCTTATGCCTACAAAATCACTGAAATGAGCACGGCTAAAACCATCACTCATGCCGGCGTTGAAGAAAAAGTCCCCGTATTACCGGTAGACAATTATGCAGCGAGCATTGATTTAACTGAAAATGGTGGCAGCACGGTCGTTTCCTGGAAAGCCGGTTACTACCGCGCCTACATGAACAATAATCCGCCGGAAGAAATGAACGAAGAAGCCGCTAATTCAGCGGTTACCGGCATATTACAAGCAGGCTTGAAAAACCTGAAAGCTTTGGCTGAAAAATAATAACGTGAGTCTAACCAAGTATTTTTTCTGTGTTGGCTTGCAGCAAACCTACAGGGCTGTAGCGCTTTTTATCGCTACAGCCCCGGCCTTGGCCCAGCCCTTTGCTTATATCAGTAATCAACTGGATGATAGCGTGTCGGTTATTGATACGGCACAAGGCAAGGTCGTCGATACTATTGCTGTTCATGGCAAACCGGCTGGTGTTGCGGTTGCTCCTGACGGTAGCCGGCTTTATGTCAGTACGCCAGAAGCCAGTGGTTTTGCGGTGATTGATCTTCAAAAGCGTGCCGTCATCGCCAGTGTTCCGATCAGTAACGGCGCCTTGGGGATTGCTGTGGGCGCTGACAGCAAACAGATTTATGTTGCAGACTGGTATAAGAATACGGTCTCGGTTGTTGATGCGGACAGTCTACAGCTGGTTAAAACCATAGCGGTGGGAGAGTCGCCATCAGGTCTGATAGTCAGTCCTGATAATCGCTGGTTATATGTCGCTAACCGGCTTAGCAATTCAGTTTCCCAGATCGACTTGAAGACGCTGACGGTTAAAAAAACTGTTCAGGTTGGAACCCACCCGTTTGGCCTAACCCTAGATGGCCGGGGCGAGCGCATTTACGTTGCTAATGTCAAAAGCGATGATGTAACGGTTTTGGATGCGAGTCTAATGCAGACTATTGCCACGGTAAAGGTAAATACGCTGCCTTATGCCACCGCATTGGCACTTAATGACAGTCGCCTGCTGGTGACAAATCAGGAGGACGGCTCAGTTTCTGTAATCGATACTGAAACGTTAAAGGAAATTGGCCTGATTACTGTTGGCGATAAGCCCGAAGGCATCAGTACCCATACCGATGATCGGCATGTTTACGTGGCTAACTGGTTTGACAGCACAGTTTCGGTGCTTGACGCCAGAACGCTGAAAGTGACCGCCACCATTAAAACCGGTGTAGGCAGTCGCGCGTTTGGGCAGTTTATGGGTAAATAATAAAGTTTGTTGAATAATCCTATAGTTAATGAAAATCGTAGCACCAAGCCCTGATAAAAATGCCGTTACCGACTCAACTTATATCTCCTCTTCCTTATTTTCCCGACAGTGCAGAAATTTTTTCCAGTTGCGCAGATAAAGCCTGGGCTGTTTTTCTGGATAGCGGCTATCCCCATAGCAATCAGGGACGATATGACATTATTGCCGCAGAGCCCTTGTGTACACTGGTTACAAAAGGTGAACTCACCGAGATTGTTTGTAACGGCTTGAGCTTCAGCTCCCCGGATAATCCGTTTGATTTGATCAAGCAACAGTTGGCTTTGTTTCCTGGTTTTAACTTGGAAGAAAACCTGCCGTTCAACGGCGGCGCTATCGGTTATTTTTCCTATGATTTGGCTCGTCGACTGGAAACCTTGAAAACCACCGCTGAAGATGCTGAACAGATTGCTGAAATGGCAGTCGGTATCTATGCTTGGGCTGTCGTTGTTGATCATACCTTGCAAAAAACCCAGCTAGTCGGGCGCTGCGAACCCCAGCATTGGCAAGATTTGGTGACGCAATTTAGCCGTAATCCAAAAAATCAGGAGCCGGCTGCATTTAAGGTGGTCAGCGACGTTAGCTCCAACATGGACAAGAAAACTTATGTTGATGGCTTTAACCGGATCAAGCATTACCTTAAAGAAGGCGATTGTTATCAGGTGAATTTGGCTCAGCGGTTTGTCGCCAATTACGAAGGCGATCCGTGGACAGCCTATCAAACCCTGCGCAAATTAAACGCAGCTCCTTTCAGTTGCTATCTTAATTTGCCCGAGGTGCAGATTTTAAGCTCTTCTCCTGAGCGGTTTTTAAAATTGACCGACGGTGTGGTTGAGACCAAGCCGATTAAAGGTACACGGCCAAGAAAATTTGGTTACGAAGAAGATCAGCAGCAAATAAAAAATCTGGAAGCCAGCAACAAAGACAGGGCGGAAAATCTGATGATCGTTGATTTGCTTAGGAATGACATCAGCAAAACCTGCAAAACCGGTTCAGTTAAAGTGCCGATGCTATTCGATGTGGAAAGTTATGCCACGGTGCATCATCTGGTCAGCACCGTAACTGGTCTGCTGGAGGACCATCAGCATGCTTTGGATTTGTTGAAAAGCTGCTTTCCCGGCGGCTCAATTACCGGCGCACCGAAAATCAGAGCCATGGAAATTATCGAAGAGCTGGAACCCAACCGGCGCGGGGTTTATTGCGGCGCCATCGGTTATATTGGTTTCAACGGCAATATGGATACCAATATTGCGATCAGAACCCTGGTGTGTTCAGAAAATACCATTCGTTTCTGGGCCGGTGGCGGCATCGTCAATGATTCTGTCGTTGATGATGAATATCAGGAAAGCTTTGATAAGGCAGCCGCGCTGCTTGATTTATTACGACAATTTAGCTGAAACATGATTGTTATCAAGCTGGGCGGCAGCCTGTCACGTACAGAAGCTCTTGTTGATTGTTTGAATGCGGTGGAAAAAAATTATCAGGGCAGGGTGGTTATTGTTCCGGGTGGCGGTGCGTTTGCCGACCAGGTCAGGCTGGCGCAGCAACATTGGAAATTTAATGATCACACCGCGCACCGGATGGCTTTATTAGCCATGCAGCAAATGGCCTTGCTATTTAAAGGCCTTAAACCTGATTTTGTTTTGGGTCATAGCCTCGTCGCGATTCAGGATGCGTTAAGCCGAAAAAAAATTGTCATTTGGTCGCCCGATATCAACGAACTAGATAGCGCGGATATACCCGCATCCTGGGATATAAGCTCTGATAGTCTATCGGCCTGGCTGGCCAAGGCGCTGTCGGCAACTACCTTGATTCTGGTAAAGTCGGCGACTATTGATCCTCGTCTTAAGCTCGAACAGCTTGCAGCGTTACAGTTAGTCGATAAAGGTTTTTGTGCAGCCGTCGCACAAGCCCGCTTTGAAATTCAGATAATCAATGCAGAAGACGTTGGTTTATGCTTTTCGCCATAATCAAGTCAATCACCCCGCCCTGAAGGACGGAGCTTGCAAAAGCTAGGTTGACCAGACTAAGTGCTTAGGCACTACGATTACAACAGGTCGTTAAGACTTACCAGCGAATGCTTCCTTAGTTCGCTGCTCTAAAAGGATCGGATCACGCTGG
>CANNNV010000194.1 GCA_947506155.1 Methylococcaceae bacterium | reverse complement strand
GGTTGCAATCATTGTCGAAGGGAGATTGCGGGAAACCGCAGCGTTACTAGCCCCTTACGGGGATACCCTCACGGGTTGACCGCTTGGAAAGACAAGCACCTAATTTTTCAAAGATAGCAAACGCAATAGGAGCTGCATGAGCTGGGTCGGCTAACACCGACGCGCTATCCCTCCCCGACCTAAAGGACGGGGTATCTCGCGCAAAAACCGATGAAACTTTTACTTATATACCGTTGCGGGGGCAGCGTCGGCTTGATTTTACCGACTTCCCGTTTAACCATTAGGTTTGAAAACCCTCTGGAACCTGAAAGCAAGGCGCAATTATAGGGAGTGATGCTGATAATGCAAGTTATTACTTACCTTGGCAAATACTGCAAAATACGGTTGAGCGATTGGCTATTCGGATTTCGGTTAAGGGCTGATGACAACTGACGCAAGGCAAGCCGGCTCGGCCATAGACCTTGAGTTGTTGCTGAAAATAGCCGGGTTTTCCGGCTTCATTGACAAAATCCCTCAGCGTGGTGCCGCCTTGTTCGATCGCGTGACGCAATACCACCTGTATGCACTCGGCCAGTTTTTGATAACGCGCCAAAGACACGTTCCCCGCCTGACAGCTCGGCTGTATGCCAGCCATAAACAAGGCTTCGTTAGCATAAATATTACCAACGCCGACCACGATATGGCTGTCCATAATGAAAGACTTCACCGCTGTTTTTCGGTTTTTGGACAGCCTATAAAGCAGTTCGCCGTTAAACTCGGACAGCAGCGGTTCGGGGCCTAAATCCTTCAACAGTTTATGCTCGACCACGGGGTTTGTCGTCCATAACACCGAGCCAAATCGGCGTGGATCGTTATAGCGCAGCACGATGCCGGATTCAAAAACAAAATCAATATGATCGTGTTTGCCGATTGCCTGCTCGGCAGACATAATCCGCAAACTGCCCGACATGCCCAGATGTACCAGCACCGTGCCGGCACCGGTCGACAACAGCAGATACTTGGCCCGTCTAGTGACAGCGTGTATGCACAGTCCGGTTAAGCTTTGATTGAGCGTTTCAGGCACCGGCCAGCGCAGCTTGGGCTGACGGACAATCACCTGTTTAACGGTCAGTCCTACAATATGCGGCGCTATGCCTTTACAGGTGGTTTCAACTTCGGGTAATTCAGGCATGAGGGCGGTAATGTGTTTGATTGAAATCGGTAAAGTTTATCACGGATGGTTTTAATGATTGATAAACCGCGCTTAATCTCCTATCCTCCGCACTTGGGTTTTGACCGGAGGTTAAAGCCTTATGCTATTAACTACTTCCATTGGAGGCTGTATGAAGATTGGTATACCTAAAGAGATACACCCAGGTGAAAAACGTGTGGCTACGACTCCTGAGGCCGCAGAAAAAATTATAAAGCTGGGGTTTTCCGTTCTGGTCGAAAGCGGCGCCGGCTTGGCCGCGAATATTTCTGACGAAGCTTACAAGGAAGCGGGGGCTGAGATCGTCGACGATGCCAAGACCTTGTGGAAATCGGCGGATATCGTGATGAAGGTTCGCGCTCCCGAGCGTCATCCAGAGCTGGCCTTGGACGAAATCGAGTTGTTATCCGAAGGCGGGTGCTTGATCAGTTTTATCTGGCCGGCACAAAACGAACAGTTAATGCAGGACCTTGCCGCCAAAAATGTAACGGTGCTGGCGATGGACAGCGTGCCGCGCATGTCCCGAGCGCAAAAGCTCGATGCCTTGAGTTCGATGGCCAACATCGCGGGTTATCGCGCGATTATTGAAGCTGCCCAGTATTTTGGCCGTTTTTTTACCGGGCAGATTACCGCTGCCGGTAAAATTCCTCCTGCCAAGGTGCTGGTAATCGGTGCCGGTGTGGCTGGTCTTGCCGCGATCGGTACTGCAAAAAGCATGGGTGCTATTGTCAGGGCTTTTGATACCCGGCCCGAAGTGAAAGAACAGATTGAAAGCATGGACGCCGAATTTTTGCTGCTGGATTTTAAGGAAGAAGGTGCGGGTGCCGGCGGTTACGCCAAAACCATGTCCAAGGAATTTATCGAGGCCGAGATGGCTTTGTTCGCCAGACAGGCGATGGAAGTGGACATCATTGTCACCACTGCGCTGATCCCCGGCAAACCGGCGCCGAAACTGATTACCGAAGGCATGGTTAAATCCATGAAGCCGGGCAGTATTATTGTCGATCTGGCGGCAGAGCAGGGCGGTAATTGTGCCTTGACCGAAAAAGATCAGGTGGTGGTCAAGCACGGCGTGACGATTATCGGCTACAGTAATTTACCCAGCCGTTTGGCCAATCAATCGAGTCAGCTTTACGCGACCAATCTCAGGCATTTGTTAACCGAATTGTGTCCCGAAAAAAATGGCACGCTCAATGTCAACATGGACGATGAGGTGATACGCGGCACTACCGTCATTAAAGAAGGGAAAATCACCTGGCCGCCGCCACCGCCAAAACTTTCTGCGGCACCGGCGCCACAAACCGAAGCTCCGGCTTGCGCCTCGGTACTTGAACAACAAAAAAAATCTATTATTCCTGCATCAATCAAACAGTTCATCCCGTTGATAATTGCCGGTGCTGCACTATTTGGCATAGGTTCGGTCGCTCCTGAATCCTTCATGACGCATTTTACCGTGTTTGTACTGGCCTGCTTTGTCGGTTATCAAGTGATTTGGAATGTCTCGCATTCGCTGCATACCCCGTTAATGAGCGTCACTAATGCAATCAGCAGTATTATCGTTATTGGCGCATTGGTGCAAATCTCTACTGCCAACCTCACCGTCACTACTCTTGCGGGCGTAGCTACACTTTTAGCCTCTATCAATATCGTCGGTGGTTTTTTAGTCACCCGTCGCATGTTGGAAATGTTCAGAAAATAACAGGAGATCTTTATGTCCCATAGTTTAGTTACGATGTCTTACATCGTTGCCGCCATTCTGTTCATTTTCAGCTTAAGTGGTTTAAGTAATCAGGAAACAGCGCGTCGGGGTAATTATTACGGCATGTTAGGTATGGCGATTGCCATTATCGCTACGGCTTTAAGTGCATCAGTGAGTTCCTACGCCATTTTAATCATTGCTCTGTTAATCGGCGGTGCGATAGGCGCTAAAGCTGCGTTAAAAGTTGAAATGACCCAAATGCCAGAACTGGTTGCGATCATGCACAGTCTGGTTGGTATGGCGGCGGTGCTGGTTGGTTATGCCAATTTTATGGATAGCTCAAGTGATCTGATCGGTGTGGAAAAAAATATCCACGAAATTGAAATTTACATCGGCGTTCTCATTGGTGCGGTTACTTTTTCAGGTTCGGTAATTGCTTTTGGCAAGCTCAGTGAAAAAATAAGCGGAAAACCGCTGTTATTACCGGGCCGGCATTGGTTTAATTTAAGTCTTTTAATTGCCACTCTGGTTCTGGGCTATCTGTTTTTGCAACAAACTGAAACCGGTGGAAATGCTCTCATACCGTTAGCCATTATGACTGCTATTGCGTTGATATTCGGCGTACACATGGTCATGGCGATAGGCGGCGCGGATATGCCGGTAGTTATTTCAATGCTGAACAGTTATTCAGGCTGGGCGGCGGCGGCAACCGGCTTTATGTTAAGCAACGATTTATTGATTGTTACCGGCGCGTTAGTCGGTAGTAGCGGTGCAATTTTGAGTTACATCATGTGCCGCGCCATGAACCGTAACTTTATCAGCGTCATTGCCGGTGGTTTTGGTACGGCTTCAGGCGGAATTGCCGCAGCTATTGAAGGCGATGTACAGCCTATCGATGCGGATGAAACCGCGCAATTATTGCTGGAGGCCAAAAACATCATGATCATTCCTGGCTATGGTATGGCGGTTGCGCAAGCTCAACACACCGTTTATGAAATCACCAAGCTGTTACGGGATAAAGGCAAAAAAGTAGGTTTCGGCATCCATCCGGTTGCAGGACGTATGCCCGGACACATGAACGTGCTGTTGGCGGAAGCCAAAGTGCCTTATGACATTGTTTATGAAATGGATGAAATCAATGAGGATTGGGCGCATGTCGATGTATCGATAGTCATCGGCGCGAATGACATCGTTAATCCATCAGCCTTGGATGATCCAAACAGCCCGATTGCCGGCATGCCGGTATTGGAATGCTGGAAAGGTGAAACGACTATTGTACTCAAGCGCAGCATGGCGTCAGGTTATGCCGGGGTCGGTAATCCGTTATTTGTACTGGAAAACACCCGGATGCTGTTTGGCGATGCCAATGCGACCATGCAGGCGGTGTTGAAAGCATTGAAAGACTAGGATTGTTATGCCCGTCAATCACCCCGCCCTGAAGGACGGAGCTTGTAAAAGCTAGGTTGACCAGACTAAGCGCTAACACAGTGCTACGATTACAATGGGTCGTTAAGACTTACCAGCGAATGCTTCCTTAGTTCGCTGCTCTAAAAGGATCGGATCACGC
>CANNNV010000193.1 GCA_947506155.1 Methylococcaceae bacterium | reverse complement strand
TTAATCTTATGGATCACAATCCACTCCTTCATAACAGTCCTTGAGTAAAAAATCAGGGACTGTCTCAGATTTATTGTTCAAAAGAAATCTGAAAAAGTGGCTCAATATTAATGGCCATTATTGGCTCAGTTTAATTGGCCATTAACACGTTGATGTTCAGGCGTATGTCTTCTTTGAAAACTTCGGCATCTTTGGCGCGTCCCTCGCTATAAATGCCTTTGATGCGTTCGAGTAATTTGTCAGTGCCTTTGTCGCTGGTGTAGATTTGAAAATCGTAAGGTTCGCCGATTTTGCGGTGTTTGCGTTCATCCCAAATTTTGCAAAAAATGAGTTTATCCAATTCATCAAAAGCTTGTGATGGGTCACGCTTTCCGCCAGCCCAGAGTGCGTCATGTGCTTTTTTGAACAGTTGGGTTAATGCTTTTTCTGTTAATACTTCTATATCAAAACCGTCTTTACCACCTTTAACATATTTGTAATCGCTGACGGTTTTTTGTCCGTAACGCGGTAAGTCGGCGATTATATTTTCGTTACGCTCCATTGAGGGATAATCAGCGACATTGTAAAAGTTTTCTTTCGCGCCTTCTGTGACCCATAAATAGTGCGCTTTAATGGAATTAGCATTGCCGAAACCTTGTTCTATGGCTTGGGTAAATTCGGCTTCTGAAATATCAGGCTTTTTGCATTCCACCACAATATAAGGCGCGGTGAGTTCGTCATTTTCATAAACAACTATGTCGGCTAAATCATTGGGTGTGCGGCGTGGTACGCGGATTTCAAAATCAATGCGCTTTGCTGGATAGCCATAATTGATGACTAACGAACAATAGTTTTCAGCGCGGATTTGTTCTTCGGGGTCTGAATAACGGTATTTTTTGTTTTGATGTAGGTAAGTGATGGTTTTGCCATCCTCACTTAACGTGATTAGTTTTTGTGCAATGCCTTGTTGTATCAATTCCATAATGTTTGTTTTTTGTATTCAGTAAATTAAATCGGTTTTTAAATTTTGTCGAGCAATAGTCTATTGCATCTTGCAGTTCGTGGCTAACACCAGCAACTGTTCTATGCTGGCCTATTCGCGCATATTGCCTTTTTTGTCCGAGTTTTCATCCCGCCATTGTTTGGCGGTTTTGCCAAACAGCGCGGTATTGAGTAAGTCGGCTTCATTGGCATACACGTATTTTTCTTGATCGGCTGTAATCAAATGCGCCTTTATGGCATCGGTATGAATAGCGTAATTTAGTTTTGATAGAATACCGTTAAGATTCCATTCCAGGGATACTATGCCGCCAGCTATCATTCACATCAACATAGTGGTTGTTATATTTCCAATCCTTAGCGCCAGTGTTATACGGCGGATCAATATAAATGCAGTCAACTTGCCTGGCATACAGGTATTCCAGTAATTGCAGCGCATGAAAATTGTCGGCTTCGATCAAAGTATGAAAAGGTCGTTCGCCACCATTTTCAACCGTAGCCATCGGTATCAAGGCGGGATAAATGGCTTCTCCGAAACGCTGAACCACCACCAATTGTTCTAATGGATAAACTGCTACGCTGCCGTCTACATCCTTATTCACAATCGCGGAGCCATCCTTGATGTGTTTGACGCGAAAGGTTTCCCGCAAATCGCCATCCTTTAAAGCAACCGTCGAGCGCGGGCGAATCGGCGCACTGTAAACCGGCACCAATTCCGGCACATGTTCTTCAAACACCAAGCCGAATTTTTTCCCTTTCTTAAGATTTTTAACTTCTGCCAGCAAAACGTCCCGGAGTGCTATGTCCTGAAGTTGCTGAATTTTGTCTTCAAGATAAGCCACGGCAGTTCCTAATCCTCTTTAAGGGGTATTTCAATATTTAAATCAAGCGGCCAATACCCTAAAAGCCGGAGATTCGCCCATAAAAAACCCCGGATTTCGTCAACTTTTCTGATGGAAAAGCCGGATTTCCAGGGTATAATTTTGACAAATTGTAGGCTTAAAGCCGTCTAGCTTCAAGGAATACCCTACATTTGCACTTAATGGTGACAGTTGGAAACTAATCACTGCCATTCGGCCAGATTGGATTTTTCATCTTTGTCGATGCGCTTTTTGAAACCATTGATGCCATCCGGCGTTAAGCAATCAATCAAGCCGCTGTGATGCGAGGCAATACATAGCGCCAGTATTTGACCGCATAATTTGCCTTCGCCATTCTTGCCGTATTTACTCAGTTCTTGCCATACCCATTGTGCGCCAGCAGTGGAATGATCGATTTTACCTTTTAGCGCACCGGCATTAACGAAATCTTCACTGTCGGCATCAATCAACCCCGTCCCAGACAAAAAAAGCCGCGATATACGCGGCCTTGAATGGTTTGGTAAGACTGGCTGGGACAGCCTGAAACATCACTCTATATTTTGTATCTGTTCGCGCATTTGCTCAATCAATACTTTAAGTTCAATAGCTATTTGGGTCATTTCCTTATCGGCCGACTTGGACCCTAAGGTATTGGCTTCACGATTCAATTCCTGCATTAAAAAATCCAGCCTCCTGCCCACTGGGTCTTTTTGTTGCAGCACCCGCAATACCTCGGTGATATGAGTTTCCAGTCTGTCCAGTTCTTCAGTGATATCTAGCTTTTGAGCCAGCAAAACCAGCTCTTGCTCCAAACGGTCAAAATCAGGTTGTGCAACCAGCTCGGTAATACGATCTTTTAGTTTAGTGCGAATCAACAGCAATACTTCCGGCATGCGTTTACCCGCTAAAACGACAAACTCCAGCATTTTTATACAGCGCTCTTCAATCAATAACTTAAGCTGAGCACCTTCTCTTTCCCGTGCCTCCAGCAGTTGCGCCAGTGTTTGATTAACCAGGGTTATGATGCCTAAATGAAGCTGGTCTTTGTCAATATCCGGTTCCTGTTGAATACCGGGAAAAGCCAACACATCGAGTGCCGAAAAGGACAAAGATCCTAGCATTTGCTCTTCTATGATATTGGTCGCAGCAAACAGCGTGGCTAGTGCATCCATATTAATGCTGAAACCAGCCGCTTTTTTAGGCTGTTTTTTATAGCTCAAGGACAGTTCAACTTTACCCCTATTGATTTTAGCGGCGATAGCTGTGCGCAACTCAGCTTCAACAAAACGCAGACGATCCGGTAGTCTTAAACTAATATCACAGTAACGGTGATTAACTGAACGCAATTCACAGCTTAAGGTTAAGTCACTAAGTTCTATTTCATTGCCGGCAAATGCGGTCATGCTTCTAATCATTTTTCACCTACTAATTAACGAATTTTTATTCCAACAAAATGGCTGAGTACTACGATGGCTGAATACTACGATCCGGAGACTTATCCCAAACAGTGGAATTACCTGCAAACCGGCACCATTATAGACCAGTATGTTATTGAGCGGGAGTTAGCTCACGGAGGGTTCAGTTCCGTTTATCTGGCCCGACAAATAGAAGATCAGATTCAGGTTGCCATTAAAGAGTATCTACCCAGAAAATTTGCCCATCGCACATGGAACAATCAGGTTGTGGCTAATAGTCAAGAAACTGAGGCTTTATTCAAGCGAGGTCGAATACTGTTCTTTGAGGAAGCTAAGGTTTTATCAACTTTAAAACACCCTAATATTGTCGAAGTCATTGGTTTTTTTAAAGCCAATTCTACTGTTTATATGGTGATGACTTATGATTACGGGATTACGCTAAATAAGCTGTTAACAGATAAATCACTGCCAATTACCGAGAATTTTTTATTAACCTTGTTCAACTCTCTATTGGCCGGTTTAGACCATATTCATAGCCAAAAGTTTATTCATCTTGACATTAAACCCTCTAACATTCTGGTACGGCCAGGCAATGATGCATTATTGCTGGATTTTGGCGCAATTCAAAGCTTTCCAAAATCGCATTTAAGCAAGCAAAGTAAAATCTTAACCAAAGGTTACTCACCAATAGAGCAGCATGACCTAAGTGCCCCTTTAGGCCCATGGACTGACATTTATGCGGTAGGGGCAAGTATGCGTGTGTGTCTGGAAGCTAAAACACCATCTTCTGCACTGGACAGGCTACAACAAGATACGCTGATTCCTGTAGCCAAGGCGCTTAAACAAAAATATCCCGAGTATCTGTTAAAAGCCATCGACTGGGCTATGGCGTTACAACCGAAAAATCGTCCACAATCGGTTGCACAATTGCTAAAGGCTCTTGCCGACAGACAAAATTGACGCAGCTTCCCGGCAAGTCCATGGCATTAAATAGCAGATAACCTTTAACCCAAATCGATATATGCCTTTAGGTTTAACTTAACTTCCGCACCGCCCTCTAACTTATTGCGTAGCGTCAAGTCTGCATCGTGCATGTTGGCAATCAGTTGCACTAAAGTGGCCCCCATTATCCAGACAAATAATGCTTTAATTTAAGATAGAGCCCTGTTCGCACTCCAGCTGAATGGCGCTGTCCCAACTTTCATACGGGAACAGATGCTTCTGTCGCCCCGTATTTATCTACGATCTTTGCCCCGCCGC
>CANNNV010000192.1 GCA_947506155.1 Methylococcaceae bacterium | reverse complement strand
TAAATTTACAAGGAGAATCGATGCGGAAAAAAATGAATTCCTTGACTCAAGTTGAACACTTGGAGTAAAAATTCACTTCCACCGATGCGTTAGGTTTCAGGTGTTCAAGTTCGGCCAGAATCACTGTTCAAATTAATCAGAATACGCAAGCGCTAAGCTGGCAACTATTAAAAGTAAGAAATCTTGTCTTTTCATTTGGAATCGCTCTATTTTAAAGTTAAAAGAAAAATCGATTGTTGGTAATGCAATTGCAATTATCTTCCTTGATCAAATTTGGTATTCTGTTACCACACCCGCTTTATTCTCATGTAAATTTAAGTTATTTAATGGTGGTAATTTGAGTCGGTAATAAAAACATGGGCGCTACAATAGGAAAAAGCAAACAACACGCCATAATTGCTACATTATTGTTTTTTATATAAAAAATATTTTTTTAATCGTATGGATAGCAAAAAACAAGTGTAACTGTAATATTTTTGATACATCTTTTTTAGGTTTGTAATGATGGAGTCTCTAAAGCTGGCCTGAAATTTATATGCGCTTGCCCTGCTGACTATCTAAGTTGGTAGCCTTCAAACCAACAAGCTAGCAATATCTTCGGTTGTAATGGTACCGTTATGCAAAGCACTGGCAACCAGTGCCTGGTGAACGCCCTCCTTACTCAACGCTATCAAATCCTGCTTATGTCTTATGCCGCCAGCGGCAATAAAGTTTTTTTGGGGGTAGTGCTGACAAAATTGACTTAGCTTGTCGAAATCTGGACCAAAATGACTTCCTACCCGCTCCAAAGTCATGATGATGATATTTTCAGGCCAGAATTTGGCGGTGGAAAAAAGACTGTCCGCGCCTAAAGCCTTAGAATTCCCATAATCCAGCGACAGAATAAAGTCATTTTTATAAGCGGTTATTTCAGCAACTGTTTCATTCTTGTAAGATTCACTGCCCAGCACAGACAGTCTATTGTGAGCTGTATGTTGAGCATAGGTTTCATGGCCCCGGTCTATCCAGAAGCTTATGTGTTGGAAATGACTTAGCACCTTAGCGATCAACTGGTCATGGTTGCCCTGATCGGTAATCGCATTCAGGTCTGCAATGTAAAAGGTCTCAAAGGAATAAATTCCTAGGAAAGCATCGATAACCTGAAAAATATCAGCCGACTGGCATAGCCTGGAGTTAATGGGTTGGTAATGTTCGCGGTTGCCTTGCCGAGCATGAACGACGACACCATCTTTTAAATCTATGACTGGTATTATTTTCATAAAAAACAAGGTCTTGTTATAAAATAGGTTTGGACTCGAAAAAACATGGGTACCAGAGTTCAAAGCTCACTTTGGACTGATGATACAATATAGCATTTCTATTTTATAGCTCATTGAATATTGTGAAAATTTTGGTATTTGAGTATATCACTGGCGGCGGCTTTAATAAGCAAGCATTGCCCGCTACGCTGGCGGCTGAAGGCCAATTGATGCTAAAGGCGCTACTGGATAATTTAGGCCGATTAAATTCTGTCGAGGTTACGGTGATGCTAGATTGGAGACTAAGCGAGACCCTCGATAATTCGAGCATAAACACTGTTATTATTAGGGCGAAACATGATATTAATGAAGAGTTTTCCCGTCTAGTTGGGCAGGCTGACTTGGTCTGGCCGATAGCGCCGGAATTTGACGGTATTTTATTGGCGCTGTGCCAGACTGTGGAATCGTTGGGTAAGCGATTATTGACATCACCAGCATCAGCGGTTGCTGTGGCTGGGAATAAATTTAAGACTTACGAACTGCTCAACCGGTCTCATATAGACTCTGTTCCTACCCGAATGTTGACACCGTTCGATCAGTTTAGCGCTTATCCAGAGCTGGATAATGGTTGGATAATCAAACCAGTTGATGGTGCAGGTTGTGCTGACAGTTATGTCGTTAACAATCAGCAGGATTTTGAACAGATGCTGTCAAATAAAGGTCCTTACATCATGCAGCCGCATCTTGAGGGCAAAAAAACCAGTCTTTCGTGTTTATTCAAACAAGGTTACGGTTGGTTGGTTTGTGTGAATCTACAGAACTTTGAACTGAGTAATCGGCAATACCATTTGACCGATATCGTGGTTAATCAGCAGCCTGATTTGGGTTGGTATCAGCACCTGATAAATCAAATAGCGCTAGCCATGCCTGATCTATGGGGTTATGTGGGGCTTGATTTAATAGAAACAGCAACTCAAACCTGGGTGCTTGAAATAAATCCCCGCTTGACGACTTCATTTTCAGGCATCTATGAGGCCTTGGGTATCAATATTGCTGAAGCCGTTTTGCAGTTAGTGCAGGACGAACCACAGCTTAATCCGACCTGTAACAAAGCCATTAAAATTCAAACTGATGCAAATTAATAGCGTAGGCTGGGATATAGGCGGTGCTCATATCAAGGCGGCAGTTTTCGGTGAGGGCAAGATTATCGCAGTTTATCAGCAACCGTGCCCTTTGTGGCAAGGACTGGATAAACTGAAGTTTGCTGTAAATGCGATAAAACAGCAACTGATCAAGTTTGATTTCTGCCATGCCCTCACCATGACCGGCGAGTTGGTTGATTTGTTTGAAAATCGTGAACAAGGTGTGCAGCAAATCATTCTAACCATGACCGAATTGTTGCCGGAAGCTGAATTACTGATTTTTGCAGGTTCAGCCGGTTTTGTTGCGGCCTCGCAGATCGACGCGCATCATTACTCGTTAATCGCTTCCGCTAATTGGCTGGCTAGCGCCTCTCTGGCGGCACAAAAATCAGGCAACGGACTTTTTGTCGATTGCGGCAGCACTACCACCGATATACTTTTACTGAGTAACGGGCATGTGCTAACGGAAGCTTATACCGATTATCAGCGCCTGTTGTCTGAAGAGTTGATTTATACCGGTATCGTCAGAACTGCGGTGATGGCTGTTACACAAACAGCACGGGATCAGGGCAAAAAAATTGGCCTGATGGCCGAGTATTTTGCCACTATGGCCGACGTTTATCGCGTCACCGGCGAGCTTGATGATGCGCATGACCAAACCGACACCGCTGATGGTGCAGAAAAAACGGTTCTTGCCAGTGCAAGGCGGTTATCGCGAATGATAGGTTGTGATTTTTATGCCGATGAACTGCCGCGCTGGCAACAATTTGCCAACAATATACGTACCCAGCAATTACAGCAAATTCAATCTGGTTGTGAAGCCCGGTTATTTCAGAAAACCCTGCCGATCAAAAGTCCATTGATTGGTGCTGGAGTAGGGCGGTTTCTGGTTAAGCAGATTGCGTTGAATTTAGGTCGTCCGTATCTGGATTTTTCTGAAATATTGCCGCTAGCGGCGACAGGGTCGGCGATGACGACAGCTGATTGTGCGCCTGCTGCGGCTATCGCTTATTTGGCGATGAACTATAAATATAATATCGATTCGATACCTGATTGATTGTGTTAGAATGGCATCCTTTGTCAACAAAAATAAATTCTATGGAAAAAGTTGATGTATTTGACCTGATTGAGCGAATGGCAGCGCTGATTCGATCTGAGGAACGTAAAAAATGTACGGAATTAGGCTTGCAGCCGGTTCATTTACAGGTAATAGATTATTTGTCTCGCTGTAACCGCTATAGTGACACTCCGGCCGCATTGACCAAATACCTGGGTATGACCCGGGGCACGGTTTCCCAAACCCTGTTGCTGCTGGAAAAAAAAGCTTACATTCAAAAAATTGCCGATGCCAAAGACCGACGCATGGTGCATTTGAGTCTGCTGCCTGACGGTGAGGCGATCTTGATTAGAGCGCGTCCAACTGATTTATATCATCAGGCCTCGACACTTTTTAACGAAAATGAAAATCAGGACAATGTCTTTGTCAATGCCCTGACTGCGCTGCAAAAAGCCAATAAATCCCAATCTTTTGGTCTGTGTAAAACCTGTAAATATTTCACCGTCAGTGCAACCGGTTTTGTCTGCGGCTTGACCCAAGAACCGCTCAGTCAAGCCGATAGTGAGAAAATATGCCAGGAACATGCCGTTAATTGAGTTTAGGTTCCACTTCAACTGACTTTAGACTACGTTGTTTCCCACGCCGCAGGTGGTTATTGCCACGTCTTTTATTGCGCGATTTTACCCGTTTTATATCCAGTTTATGTTGCTTGATTTCTACTGACTTTAAGTGCAGAAATATATCCTGCGGCATTTCATCGGGCAGTTCAACCAGCGTGTAATCACCTTGAATATTAAGTCTAATATTGTTTTTATCCACGCCAGACTCTTCGATTAATATTTTTTTAAGCTCATCCAGAGTCATCTGATGATTAGAACCCACATCCAAGCGATAGCGAACCATTTTAATGCCCTGTTGGGCGTGGCGTTTATTATCGTTGTTCATCGGTTTTTGCGCGAGATACCCCGTCCTTTAGGTCGGGGAGGGATAGCGCGTCGGTGTTAGCCGACCCAGCTCATGCAGCTCCTATTGCGTTTGCTATCTTTAAAAAATTAGGTGCTTGTCTTTCCAAGCGGTCAACCCGTGAG
>CANNNV010000191.1 GCA_947506155.1 Methylococcaceae bacterium | reverse complement strand
TCACGGGTTGACCGCTTGGAAAGACAAGCACCTAATTTTTTAAAGATAGCAAACGCAATAGGAGCTGCATGAGCTGGGTCGGCTAACACCGACGCGCTATCCCTCCCCGACCTAAAGGACGGGGTATCTCGCGCAAAAACCGATGAAAAGTTTGCCTATCCATGTTTTTAGGCAATTTTTTCCGTCGATAATATTATCGAAATCAGCCTTGGCCATATCGGTTTCTATTTCAATCGTGCCATAACTCAAGCGCCGTAGAAAAGGCAGAAACAGTGCTTCGTTGTGAGGCATGGAATCCGGCAACAAAACGGCAGCAAAATTTTGCTTGGCAACATCCCATTCAGGAATCAAAAAATGCCGGCAATACAACACGTCAATATCCAGACGATGCTTAGCAGAGATTGACTCAGGCTTCTGCCGCCAGTTGAGCAGCGTTCGTCTTGAAATGCCAAGCGCTTCCGCTAACTTTGTTGCATAAAAAAACGCTGTTTGAAGTTGATCAAGCTTGTCTACTAGCTTGATAGAATTGTATTTCATCATGGACATAGAAATTATTTGATCGTGTTAGTTTAGGGTAACAAGAGTGAGAAACCTGTTCAATATAAATATATTGTTTCTCGAATCAGGTTTCCAAGTATCGCTTTATAGTGCTCGTATTATTAATGGCTTAAATGGAACTTAAAAAAACTACCGTCTAAACCCCCTAATAGATTGGGAGAAGGCAGCAAGAAATGTTAAACTGTGCAAAGTTTTTTCATAAAAAAATGCGTTTTTCCATGTATTTGACTCAAAATGTAGTGTTTTGTACAACCGGCTGAAACCCTTATCAATAACGGCTTTCCATGAGTCGTAATAATTCGTTTTGGCGATTTAAGTCAAACAAAATGTTCCACGTGGAACATCGCAATATCAAATCCGTTTAATGTTTCACGTGGAACATACACAATCAATAGGAAAAATATTCATGAGTAACGCCAGTGAGCAAGTTATCGAACAGACTAGCCAAACAGCTGCAATAACAGTTATCGTGCCTGAATACGACAGCACCAATATTCAAGTGTTAAAAGGGCTGGATGCAGTAAGAAAACGGCCAGGCATGTATATCGGTGATACGGATGATGGTTCCGGTTTGCATCACATGGTTTTTGAAGTTGTCGACAATTCGATTGATGAAGCCTTGGCCGGTTACTGCAAGGAAGTCAGGGTTATTATCCATAGCAATGGCTCGGTTTCTGTTTCTGACGATGGACGCGGAATTCCTGTTGATATACACAAGGAAGAAGGTATATCAGCTGCGGAAGTCATTATGACGGTACTGCATGCTGGCGGTAAATTTGATGACAATGCGTATAAAGTTTCCGGCGGTTTGCATGGTGTGGGCGTATCGGTCGTTAATGCATTATCCGAGGAACTGAATCTCGAAGTGCGTAAGAATGGCCAGCTTTACAAGCAGCAATATCGTATGGGCAATCCGGTTGCTCCTTTGGTCGCTGTAGGAGCTTGCGAGGGTTCTGGCACCTTGATTAATTTCAAGCCCAGCACAGAAACCTTTACCGATGTTGAATTTCATTACGAAATCCTGGCAAAAAGACTCAGAGAATTATCGTTTTTAAATTCCGGTGTCCGCATCAGCCTGGAAGATGAGCGCACCGATAGAAAAGATGTATTCGAATTTGAAGGCGGTATCGGCGCTTTTGTGGTGCATCTTAATAAAAACAAGACGCCGCTATTTCCCGAGGTATTCCACTTTACCGCAGAAAAAGACGGCGTGGTTGTTGAAGTGGCGATGCAGTGGAATGATTCCTATCAGGAGAACGTATTTTGCTACACCAACAATATTCCGCAGCGTGATGGCGGTAGCCATCTGGCCGGTTTTCGTGGTGCTTTGACCCGAACCATCAATCAATACATCGAAGCTAGTGGCTTAGCCAAAAAAGAAAAAGTGCAGACCACCGGAGATGATGCTCGTGAAGGTCTGACGGCTGTACTTTCGGTTAAGGTTCCTGATCCTAAATTTTCTTCGCAAACCAAAGACAAACTGGTTTCTTCGGAAATCAAACCTATCGTCGAATCAACGATGAACGAAAAGCTACAGGAGTTTTTACTGGAAAAACCGCAAATTGCCAAAGTCATCGTTGGCAAAATTGTCGATGCGGCCCGCGCCAGGGAAGCCGCTCGTAAAGCGCGTGAAATGACGCGGCGTAAAACCACGCTGGATATTGCCGGATTACCCGGTAAGCTGGCCGATTGCCAGGAAAAAGATCCGGCCTTGTCCGAATTGTTCCTGGTGGAAGGGGATTCTGCGGGCGGCTCAGCAAAACAGGGTCGAGATCGTCGCACTCAAGCCATCTTGCCGCTAAAGGGGAAAATCCTTAACGTGGAAAAAGCCCGCTTTGACAAGATGATTTCCTCGGAAGAAGTCGGAACCTTGATTACGGCATTGGGTTGCGGCATAGGCAAGGACGAATATAATCTGGCCAAGCTCCGTTATCACCGCATTATTATCATGACCGATGCCGATGTCGATGGCTCGCATATCAGAACCTTGTTGCTGACGTTTTTTTACCGCCAATTACCCGAGATTGTCGAGAAAGGTTATATCTATATTGCTCAACCGCCGTTGTATAAAGTCAAAAAAGGCAAACAAGAGCATTACGTTAAAGACGATGCACAGTTGAATGAATACCTTATCCAGCTTGCTCTGGATAAGGCGCAATTATTTACCGATGCCTCTGCGCCGCCTATTCAAGGGCAAGGACTGGAAAAGTTGGCGAAATTATTCACCGAAATAGCCGGCATTAATAATCGTTTGTCCAGACGTTATGACGAGGTTTTTTTGGAGCAGTTTGCCTACATAAACGTGATCAGCGATGAACATAAGCAAGACCAACAAAAATTAACCGCTTGGTTTGCTACGATGGAACAAAAGCTGGTGGCTTGCGACAGCAAAGCGATCTACAGCATTAAATTGGACTATAAAGCGGCTAATGATTTTTCTGTTACGGTTAACCGACGACTGCATGCCATAACCAAAACCTTCACCTTGCCCTCGACTTTTTTCAATGGCAAGGATTATCACAAAATAGCGCAATATGCAGAAAACACAGCTGGCATGTTTAACGAAGATTCCTTCATGCAAATGGGTGAAAGACAGCAACCGGTCAGCAACTTCAAGCAAGCTTTTGAATGGATGATGAAGGAAATCAAAAAAGGCCAGCATATCCAGCGTTACAAAGGTTTGGGGGAAATGAATCCGGAACAGTTATGGGAAACCACGCTGGATTCCAATAACCGCCGCTTGCTGCAAGTCAGAATCGAAGATGTGATAGCTGCCGACGAAATTTTCACTACGCTGATGGGCGATGTAGTGGAACCTAGGCGAGATTTCATCGTCAAGAACGCGTTGGATGTAACTAACCTGGACGTTTAATTATGCTGAATTTTCCACAGATAGATCCGATCGCATTAAGCTTGGGACCGGTAAAAATACACTGGTATGGCCTGATGTATTTAATCGGCTTTGCCGCCGTCTGGTTCATAGGGCAAAAACGCGCAGAACAATCTTGGTCGCCGGTTAAGCCAGAAGCCATAGAAGATCTAGTGACTTACGGCGCGTTCGGGGTCATCTTGGGCGGCAGAATCGGCTATATTTTATTTTATAATTTTTCCGAGTTCTTAACTAATCCGCTTATTCTAATTAAGATATGGCAGGGCGGCATGTCTTTTCACGGTGGTATGCTAGGTGTGTTTATCGGCATGTGGTTATTTGCCAAAAAACAGCAATGCAGTATGTTGCAATTAACCGATATTATCGCGCCATTAGCACCTATCGGCTTAGGCGCAGGTCGAATAGGCAATTTCATCAATTCCGAATTATGGGGCAGGCCCACCGATGTACCCTGGGCGATGGTGTTTCCTACCGGCGGACTGCTAGCCCGTCATCCATCGCAATTGTACGAAGCCTTTTTGGAGGGCATCGTGTTATTTATTATCCTGTGGGTGTATTCCAGCAAACAAAGACCGGTGATGGCGACGACCGGTCTGGCATTATTTTGTTACGGTAGTTTTCGATTTTTCGTCGAGTTTTTCAGAATGCCAGATGCGCAATTAGGTTTTATGGCTCTGGACTGGGTAACTATGGGACAGATATTGTCCACCCCGATGATCTTGATTGGCGGCGGCTTGTTTTATTTTGCGTATAAGAAAGTTTAATTAAAAGGGGTTAATAATGAATACCTTGCAAGAAAAAATTAATCAGGAAATAAATACGTTACCGCTCATCACACAAAAAGAAGTTCTCGATTTTGTGTTATTTCTCAAGAAAGACATTAATACCGAAACCGATAACGATTATTTATCGAAAAATACAGAAATAAAACAGCGTCAATCACCCCGCCCTGAAGGGCGGAGCTTGTAAAAGCTAGGTTGACCAGACTAAGCGCTAACACAGTGCTACGATTACAACGGGTCGTTAAGACTTACCAGCGAATGCTTCCTTAGTTCGCTGCTCTAAAAGGATCGGATCACGCTGGGGAAAGGTAAAGCCCCGAAGG
>CANNNV010000190.1 GCA_947506155.1 Methylococcaceae bacterium | reverse complement strand
CCGAAAGAGGCGGATCAGTCTAAAAACCGACTCAGAAAGAGTAAATCGGTGTGATACTTATCGAGCAGTAATCGCGATTATCAATAATAATCGTAATGCCTTGAATTTTATTATCATTCAAATATGAATCATCTTTTAAACCATAACTTCACTTAGCATGAGCCAGCCTAACCGCTGGCTTTTTTGTGCCTGCTCGTTCAGGAAAATCCGGCAAAAACTGGTTTTTTAACGTGCGATTCTATAGCTTCTTTAAAAATACTGAGGTTTAAAAATGACTATAGAATTTTACACAGTACTGGCTAAGATCATCGACTTTCAGTTGGCAGCGCAATCAATAACGGCTAAAAAGTCGGAAGCAATTAAGGACGGACTGCTTGACGGCATTCGCACCAACCTGGCCGGGCACTCCATTTATTTCAAAAATACAGTGGGCAAAGATAAATCGGCAGCACGATACAGCGCTATTTGTGCCGAATTTAATGGCAGCAATCACTCGGAGCTGATGACTAAATATGAGATCGGGCATAACTGGCTGTTAACAATTCTGAAACGCGGAGGTGGCTATGAAAAACTTATCGGCTAACACCGTTTCCCAACGACAACGCATATTGGCCCATCTACAAAAAGGGTTACACCTTACCACACGTTACGCCAGGACAGGCCTGGACATAATGCACCCGGCGCAAAGAATCATCGAACTTCGTGCGGAAGGCTGCGACATAGCGTCTTTTCGGCGGATCGTTGATGGACACAAAAATGTCGCTGAATACGTATTGTTATCTAACAACCAAGGACTAAAAAAATGACCACTTTACCGATTAATCGCGTTCAATTTGACGCAGCAAAAAACACCTTAATTCAACTCAATCCATGCCTAGAAGCTATAAATTCCCTGGCAGCTGATAATTCCCTTACTGATGTGGACACAAAGTATTTAACTGACTTCCAAAGCTGGTTGTCCAACCACGCAGCCGACGCTAAAAATATCTATGACGCTGGTTTGTTGCAATACGAAAACCGCCCACAAGCCATGATTCGTGCGGCTTTCGCGCTGGCCGAGAACTTGCGCAATGAGATAAACTTGTTAGACAAAGCCAGTGCTAGTTTATTGGCAAGGTATGTTGAAAAATCTGAAGCACTGGCTAAGCAAAAATTTAGCCCCGCAGAAATTTTGAAAATCCTACCACCACCAAATCAACTGACTGAAAGTAATGCTGAATTGTCCGCAACTTTGCAAGACAAGGCCGATAGGCTTTGGAGATTCGCAACCGATGCACCCAGATTTGATGCGTCAAAAATTAGCGATATTGACCTTGGTGGCTACCTAACAGCCGCTGAGTATCAATTTTCAGTAAAAGCGGCCTAGGCTCACTAACCGCGCGGCTTTCAGTCAAATGTCAGCCGCAATGACAATGGATGCAAATATGCCAAAAAAAAACGAAACCGATGATGGGCCATATCAGGAGGTGGCTGAACTTAATGACGGCGACGATGCCGCGTCGTGCAAGCTATGGCGACTTAAGTATGAACATGAGCATGAACAATATGTTAAGGAGCGTAATACCGTTGATGTTTTGACAGCCGAAGCAAGGATAAAGTTGTTCGTTGATGCTGAAATTACCAGCCCTGAAAAAATTGCAGCAGTTGGTTTAGACCCGGTCGTCAGAGCTGCAATTACCCAGCAGGAATACACCGCAACTTTTACGACTGACTTACCTGTCATGGTTAAACAGTTACGTGAACGCTGCAATAAGTCATTAAGCCCAGAAAAAACACTCATAGCTCAGGCCACTACGCTTGATGCTATATTCAATAGCCTAGCAGCACAAGCCGCTTGTGTCGGCTGGAATACAAATACTGATAAGGCCGCAACGCTTTTAAAAATGGCGTTCAAGGCACAAGCCCAATGTGCAAAAACCCTGCAAGTTGCATTAATGGCTCAAGAAATTGCAAAAAAATCGCCAAACGAACTGATAGTTACTGAAAACGGAGTAAGTCATGGCAGCGAGAAAGTGGTCTCAGGAACAGCGCCTAGCTCAATCGAAAGCGATACGGCAACACCAACCCTGGCTTTCGTCCACGAGCGCAAAATCTGATGTTGGTAAGTTGAACTCGTCACAAAATGCGTTTCGTGGTGGGCACCGGCCTTTAATTCGAGAGCTGGCAAAAGCACTGAAGGAGCAAGGTGCTTTTATTTGTGATTTTGATAGCCGACAAGCAAAACTAAAAATGCCTATAGGCATAAATGATATTGCCGGGTAACACCGGCTTTTTTGTGCCTGAATTGTTGGCAGCGTAGGCGTGCATGGTAGATGTATCTATTCAGCGTTAGTGAATCCTGTCGCAAAACGGCGTGATCTATTTCAGCAGCTTCCGCACGCGCGAGGATGGCCTCTAAAAGATGGTCAAGACTTTGACCATCAACAAGCAGCTTCCGCACGCGCGAGGATGGCCTAGTTGAAAAAAGCATCGGTGTTGCTATAGCAACAGCAGCTTCCGCACGCGCGAGGATGGCCTAAATAGATCAGGCGAGTTTCTGGACTATAAAAAATCAAAACAGGGCCGGGTAACACCGGCTTTTTTGTGGCTGAAATGTTGGCAATTGTTGCCGGTTTTTATGGCGATTTATTTTTTACTGTCACGTGAGTGTCACGTGGAGGAATTCAGGCAATAAAAAAGCCCTCGATTTTCACCTAAGGGCTTGATTTATATGGTGGCGATAGGTGGACTTGAACCACCGACCCCGGGGTTATGAATCCCGTGCTCTAACCAGCTGAGCTACATCGCCATTAATCGGGTCTAACAAAGAGCGGGAATTATAAATACCCGCTCTTGCTTTGTCAAACGTTGAATCTAAAATGTACTACGTCACCGTCTTTAACGATATAGTCTTTACCCTCAAGTCGCCATTTTCCGGCATCTTTAGCGCCTTGTTCGCCTTTATAATCAATGAAATCCTGATAGGCGATCACTTCTGCACGAATAAAGCCTTTTTCAAAGTCGCTATGTATTACGCCAGCCGCCTGCGGTGCGGTCGCGCCCACCGAAATAGTCCAGGCTCTGACTTCTTTTACCCCGGCGGTAAAATAAGTGGCCAGATTTAGCAGTTTATAGCCAGCTCTTACGACACGATTTAAACCGGGTTCTTCCAGTCCCAGGTCATCCAGAAATTCCTTTTTTTCTGCATCATCCAGTTGGGCGATCTCTGCCTCTATCGCCGCACAGATCGGCACCACCATCGCACCTTCTTTGTCGGCTAGGGCTTGCACTCTATCCAGCAACGGGTTGTTCTCGAAACCGTCATCCTGGACATTGGCGATGTACATGGAGGGTTTGAGCGTCATTAAACACAGATCCCTGATCAACGCTCTTTCATCGGCGGTTAACGGCAAGGTGCGCGCAGGTTCACCGGCATCGAGTTGTTTGAAAACTTTTTCCAATACATCTTTTTTTGCCTGTTCATCTTTGTTTCCTGTTCGGGCGGCTTTGGTTGCACGTAACAGGGCTTTTTCAACTGAAGCCATGTCGGCTAGTGCTAACTCGGTATTAATGACTTCAATGTCAGAAATAGGATCGATTTTTCCGGCAACATGGATCACGTTATCATCATCAAAACAACGCACCACATGGGCTATCGCATCGGTTTCACGAATATTGGCTAAAAACTGGTTACCCAAACCTTCGCCTTTGGAAGCGCCGGCAACAAGTCCTGCGATGTCTACAAATTCAATTGTTGTCGGCAGTACACGTTCGGGTTTTACAATTTCCGCTAGCTTGTCCATTCTGGCGTCAGGCACGGGAACTACGCCTACGTTCGGATCAATCGTGCAGAAGGGGTAGTTTTCGGCCGCGATTTTCGCACGGGTTAAGGCATTAAATAAGGTTGATTTACCAACATTGGGTAAACCAACGATTCCACAATACAGCGCCATAATGTTCTCTGAGGTTTTAAAAGTAGTGAGTGCAGCAAGTTGAAGCCAGCCGAAACAAAGCGATGATTATACTAGCTATAGCTTTAATCTAAAAAACTAAAACAACAAGGTGATGATACATAGTCATCAAGCTAAGCACGTATCATTTTGGCAAAGACTTTTCGACCAGTATGGTCGGTAAGTTGAAATAAAAGGTACTGCCTATTCCAGTCTGGCTATTGAAACGCAAATAGCCATTGTGCGCCTCAATAATCGAGCGACTGATAGATAAACCCATCCCCATGCCTTCAGCCTTGGTTGTAAAAAAAGGCATAAGTATTTTCTGTTGCAAGTCTTCATCAATACCAATTCCATTGTCATTTATCCTGACGGCTATCCCTTCATTTGGTGTTAATTGGCTCTGGATGGATAATATACGTTGCTGTTTTTTAGGGCTATGTATTAAGGCATCGGCGCTGTTTCGGATCAGGTTTATGATAACTTGTTCAATTTGTATCTCATCGTTCGCTCATTTTTTCTAGTGGTTGGCAATTATTAAAAATACCACATGTAGTGTTTTTCGTGGCCAATATAAAAAACACCATAACCCAGCGATGATTTTATGCCTGAAATTTTAGGCTTTACATCTAAAAAAATGATATTT
>CANNNV010000189.1 GCA_947506155.1 Methylococcaceae bacterium | reverse complement strand
TCGACGCCGCATTGACGTCGCTGTGGGATAAGTGACCACAGTTTTTACAATGATTATTATAGGGCAGAAACAATGCAAAATAAAGGTCAAAAGCACACCATTCCTCCCCGCCCTGAAGGGCGGGGTCTCCTGGAGCTTTTCTGATGAAAAAAACCGTATCCCGCTGGCTGGTCGACGTCTGGTATAAAGATCCATTTATCGGCGTGGTCTTGATGCCTCTGGGTTTTTTATTTTCCGATTTTGTTAAATTCAGAAAATTTTTGTACCGGATAGGCGTGTTTAAAAAACACAGTTTGTCGGTTCCGGTCATTGTAATCGGCAATATCACCGTCGGCGGCACCGGTAAAACACCGCTGCTGATTTGGCTGACTAAGTTGCTTGAAAGTGAGGGGTTTAAACCCGGCATTATCAGCCGAGGTTATGGAGGGCAAGCTGAAGCCTGGCCGCAGTTGGTTACTAAAAACAGCACCACAGATCAGGTCGGCGATGAAGCGGTACTGATAGCCAAGCAGACTGGTTGTCCGACGGCTGTTAGTCCGCTGCGGGTTGAAGCAGGTCGATTGCTGCTTGAGCAGTTTGATTGCGATGTAATTTTATCCGACGACGGTCTGCAACATTATGCGCTGAACCGGGATATTGAGATTGCGGTGATAGACGGGGAAAGGCGCTTTGGTAACAGTTATTGTCTGCCAGCAGGACCGTTACGCGAACCGATAGACCGGTTGCAGACGGTCGATTTTATTGTCGTGAATGGCGAGGTATCCGAAGATAACGAAATTTCGATGCAGATCACCGGCAATATCGCTATCAACCTGATTACCGGACAGCAAAAACCCTTGCAGGAATTTACCGATTGTCATGCCCTGGCGGGCATTGGCAATCCTGATCGATTTTTTAAGTTGCTGGAATCTGCTGGTCTGAACTGTAAAACACACAGCTTTCCTGATCATTATAAATTTCTTCCGGGTGACATCTTATTTCCAGGCACCCTTCCCGTATTAATGACCGAAAAGGATGCGGTAAAATGCCTGATTATGGCCGGTAATCAGCATTGGTATGTTCCGGTGACAGCCATTCCTGACGCTAATTTTTCCGGGCAGTTAGTAAGCCTGTTACGAAAAAAAATAAACACTATACGGAGTTTAGCATGACGCATTTGGAATTATTTCAGGCCTTTGTTGCCCCGGCCATTTTCATTTCTGCAGCAGGTCTATTGGTGCTTTCTATTAACGCCCGTTTAATGGGCATCGTCTCCCGCTTGAGAGCTTTTCACAAAGACAAGCATCTAGCTGCGGTAGCGGGCAAGCGACAAGAGGCTTTAATTTTGCAGGCGCAAATAGAATCTATCGAATACCGTGCCACTAAAATAAGGAATGCTTTTTTCTGCACCTTACTAGGTACTATCGGCATTATGATTACCTGTTTAATTCTTGGTTTGGCCTTGTATGTCCAGGAAGCCTTAATTGTCGGGGTGATTGTTTTTGTATTGTCGCTCTTGTCGATGCTGATAGGCCTGCTTTTTTATATCTCGGAAGTGGCTATCAGCTTATCCTCTGAAAAAGAAGAAGAACAATTTTATGAATTAATCGACGTGATGTCCGAACCGGTTGGCGAGCAGCGTTAGCTTAACCTTCCTGACCATCGATTCTTGCTTGGCTTAGTATCGGCGCATAAACAAACACAAACAAGGAAAAAGCTGCCAGCCAGGACAGCGTCGAAATATAAATTAAAGTTTCGTACCAGTGTGGCAGCGCGATTGGCAATAAAACTCTGAACAAGACCGCGATATTGATTAGCACAAACGCAATGACTATCGCATTGGACGCTTTCAGCGCTCGTCCGGTATGACCTAACGAGACTCTTGCCATCATTCCCAGTGTCAGTACACCGATCCCGCCCAGCGTAAAAGCATGCAGTGGTAACGATGGCAGCACCACGTCATAGGCTGCTAAAGCCGTTAAGATAAAGCCTAGAATTATCCAGCTATAGCCAACATAAAGCACCCATAATAAAGGTACATACCAAATACGCGGCACGTACCAGATGGCCAGCCTAACAACATTAACGACAACCGCAATAACTGCCGCTACGGCTAATACAGTTCCTGAAATATCAAATAATTGCAGTGCAAAAACAAGCGTAGCGGAGGCTATCGACAAACCATCCAGCAGTGGGTTTTTAATGATCAGCGTTCCGGGTATTCCACGTTCGGTGAAAAAAGGAAATACTCGTCCGGCTATGGTCAAAATCAGGATAATGATAGTTGCAACAATCAGCTCAATTCCGCTTGCTGCAGTATTTTCGTATAACCCCAGCATTTGCGCATGGATTAAGCCATTACCTAGAGCCAGCAGCAGTAACAATCCGATGAACAATAGATTTTTATATTGTTTTGCCGCGATGATTGGCTTGCTGACCTGATAAGCCAGGGCAGGCAAAAATGCAAAATCTACCAGCGCAATTAACGCATCCGGCAAAAGATCGGCATAAAAAGGCAGGAGCCGGCCATAAAGCCATAACAGGCACAAGCCTGCCAACGGATCACCGGTCAGGGTGGCTTTTCCGGTCCAGTTTTTAACTGCCGTCAACAAAAAACCCGCAATAACCGCTACCGCATAACCCAGCAGCATTTCATGGGCATGCCAGTAGCTATCAGGAAAATAATGTGCAGTGGTCAAATCGCCATTAAACAGTGCATTCCAAAAAACAATTAAAATCAGCGCGGCAAGGCCTGCCAGCATAAAAAAAGCTCTAAAGCCCAAGGCAAAAAGAGGGTAATCAAAAATGGGTTGTGATTTCATGCAATTTTTTCCAGCAGGTTCAGCATTCGAGTATGTCGGTGATTATACTCATTTCTCGATTAAAAGAGCCTTTTGTGTTTCCAGGATAATGTTTTGTATTTTGGTCAGCACTTGCTGTTGCTGTTCTGCGGGCAGCTTGCCAAATTCCTGTTCAAATTTTGTAAGGCTATAGGCAGGCTCAACAGTTGTGTTATTGGATAAGCTCAGGCCGCAATCAGCCATGACCTGTTTGATCGGCTGATCGGCTTTTTCCAGCGGCATGGCTGCAGACAGAACCGTGCGTATCAGTGTGTTGATACGAATAAAAACAGTCTTTCCAGTCAACAACCCATCGATCATCGGTTTGGCTTGTTCTTCGTTATAGCCTCTGCGCTTAGAGTCCTTGAAGGTTTTCATTTGCAGCGTAACGGGTGAATTTTTGTCGATCTGATATTCAATAGCAAACAGGCTGTCTTGTGAGGCGATCAAGCTATCGGCATTAATGATAACTTGCAAGGCTTTATCCTTACAGGTAATTTCCAGCCTTAGATTGTCATAAAGACCACGAGACGGGATAGGCGACAAGGCAAAGCTGTAGCTGGTATTGCTGGACCGGTCGATTTCCTGGTGATATTCCCAGGCACTAGCGGCAACTAAGCTAACAGGGAAAGCCATCAGCAGGTAAAACAAGGCTTTGGCTAAATTCATTTTTAACAAACTATTAACCTTTGCCCCGGGTACGGGTTCTGGTATTGATGCTGGTCGGTGACTTATCTTTGGAGATTTCCAGCGTTTCGAAGCGTTTTTCAATAAACTGGATGATCAGCGAGGCAATATCCTTGCCGCTGGCTGCTTCAATACCTTGCAGTCCAGGAGAGGAATTAACCTCCATAATGACCGGACCGTGATTGGAGCGTAGCAGATCAACACCACAGACATTCAGTCCCATGATTTTTGCCGCACGTACCGCGGTAGAGCGTTCTTCAGGCGTTAAGCGTACCAAGGTCGCAGAACCGCCTCGGTGCAGATTTGAGCGAAATTCTCCAGGGGTGGCCTGGCGTTTCATAGCAGCAACGACTTTGCCGTCGACCACAAAACAGCGTATATCACTGCCACCGGCTTCTTTAATAAATTCCTGTACCATGATGTTGGCTTTAAGCCCCATGAATGCCTGAATAACACTTTCTGCGGCATTATGGGTTTCGGCCAGAACAACGCCGATGCCTTGCGTACCTTCCAGCAGTTTGATTACCAGTGGCGCACCACCTACTTGAGCAATCAAATCTTCAATATCATCAGGGTTATTGGCAAAGCCAGTTACCGGCAGGCCGATGCCTTTTCTGGCAAGCAACTGGGTAGATCTTAATTTGTCCCTTGACCGTGATATAGCCACCGATTCGTTCAACGGAAACACATTCATCATTTCAAATTGTCTCAAGACTGCAGTTCCGTAGAAGGTGACTGACGCCCCAATTCTAGGGATAACGGCATCAAATCCCGTTAGGTCTTCGCCCCGATAATGAATTGATGGATTATGCGAGGTAATGTTCATATAGCAACGCAATACATCCAGAACCCTTACGGTATGACCTCTTGCCTCTGCGGCTTTAACCAACTGAGAGGTTGAATACAGTTTCGGGTTACGGGATAAAATGGCAATTTTCATCGGTTTTTGCGCGAGATACCCCGTCCTTTAGGTCGGGGAGGGATAGCGCGGCGGCGTTAGCCGACCCAACTCATGCAGCTCCTATTGCGTTTGCTATCTTTAAAAAATTAGGTGCTTGTCTTTCCAAGCGGTCAACCCGTGAGGGTATCCCCGTAAGGGGCTAGTAACGCTGCG
>CANNNV010000188.1 GCA_947506155.1 Methylococcaceae bacterium | reverse complement strand
GCCCCTTACGGGGATACCCTCACGGGTTGACCGCTTGGAAAGACAAGCACCTAATTTTTTAAAGATAGCAAACGCAATAGGAGCTGCATGAGCTGGGTCGGCTAACGCCGACGCGCTATCCCTCCCCGACCTAAAGGACGGGGTATCTCTCGCAAAAACCGATGAAAAAAATCTACCCGCTATTTGGTTTATTGCTGTTACTGCTGGTAGCAATCGGCTGTGGTAAAACCATCAGTTCGGCGCCGGATGTGACTTTTACTACATTGACCGGTCAAAAAATTGCGCTCAAGGCATTGCGCGGTAAGCCGGTGCTGGTCACCTTCTGGGCGACTGACTGCCCTTCCTGTCTTGAAGAAATTCCAGTTTTAATTGATCTTTATAACCGGCATCATGACTCAGGTCTTGAAATGATTGCGGTGGCGATATCTTATGATCCGCCAAATCATGTAATTGACCTAACCAAAGAGCGGCAATTGCCCTACAATGTGGCGCTGGATTTGAACTCGGAATTTGCCCAGGCTTTTGGCGGCGTCATGTTTACACCCAGCACCTTTTTACTTGCTCCGGATGGTTCGGTTATTAATCATCAAATCGGGCTATTTGATCCGGAAAAACTAAACACTATGATTCAAGCACTGATAAAGGCTAACTGATGCTCTGGTTAAAAGCGTTACATCTGATTTTTATGGTTACTTGGTTTGCCGGGCTGTTTTACCTGCCTAGACTGTATGTTTATCATGCGATGAGCGAGGATAAAACCAGCCATGAACGCTTCAAGGTCATGGAAAGCAAGCTGTTTTTCGGCATCATGACACCGGGGATGATAGCGACTTTTGTATTTGGCATCTGGATGCTGATTAGTTATGACTGGGCTGTTTATGCGACGGCTGGCTGGCTGCATGCAAAGCTCGCATTGCTGGCGCTATCGCTGGTTTATCATTATTTCTGCTATTTATGGTTGCTCGATTTCAAGCATGAGCGCAACCGACGCAGCCATGTTTTTTATCGCTGGATGAATGAAGTGCCGGTTTTATTTCTGGTCGGGATTATTATTCTGGCTGTGGTTAAGCCTTTTTAACCGGCTACACATCAATATGGCAAATCAGTGCAACTAACAGAAATAGACAATCAAAACTCTTTTGATAACAACAAAGCCAGAGAAAAAATCTGTGCCCGTTGGTTAAAAGAACAAGGTAAATCAGTCCATAAATTGATACTTCTTGCCGCTAGCATCGGCATTATCAATGGTGTAGCGGTCATTGTTCAGGCAGCGGCACTGGCATTTCTACTGCAAGCCATCATTATTGACCAGCTGCCTTGGGCTGCATTAATCAAACCACTGTTACTGCTGTCCGGCGTTTTTGTGCTGCGTAGTTTATGTATTTACGGACATCAAATCCTGGGCTTTGAAGCTGGCGCTCAGGTCCGGGCATCGGTAAGACGGCAGTTGCTAGACCAATTTTTAATACTGGGTCCCTCCGAAATCAAGCAACATCAAAGCGGTTCATTATCCGCAGTTACTTTGGAGCAGGTTGATGCGCTGGAAAATTATTTTTCGCGCTATTTACCTCAGCAAATAATAGTCGGCATAGTGCCCTTGCTCATGATTATGGTGGTCATGCCGGTTAACTGGGTAGTCGGTTTGATATTTTTATTGACCGGGCCGTTGATACCGGTTTTCATGGCATTAGTCGGTATGGGTGCGGCCTCCGCAAATCGCAGTCAGTTTTTGGCGATGGCCAGAATGAGTGGTTATTTTCTCGATCGCTTGCAAGGATTGACAACACTTAAACTGTTCGGCCAGGCGAGTTCGGAATTAATTGCGATTAATCAAATAGCTGACGGATTTCGAGAAAAAACCATGGCGGTGCTGAAGATTGCGTTTTTATCGTCAGCGGTTCTGGAATTTTTTAGTGCCGTTGCCGTTGCATTAGTCGCCGTCTATGTAGGCCTGGGCTTATTGGGGCAGATTCATTTTGGCCCGGCTGATCATATAGGTTTTAGTGAGGCTTTATTTGTATTACTGTTGGCGCCTGAGTTTTTTATGCCGCTTAAGCAACTGGCTATCAATTATCATGACCGGGCCGCAGCGTTAGGTGCAACAGATGCAATCCTCACGATACTTGAAAAAATCCCCGCTACTAATACTGATGGCCGTTCATCTCATAAAACCAGTCTTATTGAATTTGACTCGGTCAGCAAATCTTACGGTCAGCGGCAGGTTTTAACAGCTATTAAGCTGCACATCGCCGCCGGCGAAAAAATTGCCTTGATTGGTGAGTCGGGGGCCGGAAAAACCACGATTTTTAATCTGCTATTAGGTTTTGAACCGCCAACAGCAGGCCATGTTTTGCTTAATGGCTTAAGCCTTAACCGTGAATCTGCCGCAAAAGCTATCGCCTGGGTCGGGCAAAACGCTTATATTTTTCACGGCAGCATAAAAGACAATATTGCGCTGGCTGATCCTGATGCGTCTGAACAGCGTATTAATAATGCCGCACAAGCCGCCGGGGTAACTGAATTTAGCGCCCAGTTGCCCGATGGTTTGCTTACTCAGATTGGCGAACGTGGCTACGGTTTGTCAGGTGGGCAGGTGCAAAGAATCGCCCTGGCCAGAGCTTTTTTAAAAAATGCGGACATTATTTTGCTGGATGAGCCGACGGCCAATCTCGATAGCGCCAATAAAACAGAGCTATTGGCGGTCATCGATCAATTGTTCAAGGATAAAACCCTGGTTATTGCGACCCATGATCCGTTAGTGATTAATCGCATGGCTAAAAAAATAGTCTTGCAGCAAGGACGGCTGTTGCTATGAAAGACTTGTGGTTTTTTCTCAAATTATTCAAACCCCATAGCGGTTGGTTAGCGGCTGGGATTGTATTGTCATTACTGACCGCTGTTGCAGCTATTGCGTTATTAACCCTGTCAGGTTGGTTTATCAGTGCGACGGCATTAGCGGGATTGATTATTAGTGATGGCAATACCCTGGCCTTTAATTTCATGCTGCCTGCCGCACAAATACGCGCATTGGCCATCATCCGTACTGTGGCTCGCTATGGTGAACGTCTGGTGACACATGAAGCAACGTTTCGGGTATTGGCCGGGGTCCGTAGCTGGTTTTTTGAACAGCTGATTCCACTGGTTCCGGGACGATTAGCCACCATGCGCAGCGGTGATTTATTATCACGCATGACGGCAGATATTGACGCCTTGGATGCGCTGTATTTGCGTTTACTCGCTCCTGCGAGTGTCGCACTCCTTGGTCTAATGGCCGTCAGTATTTTTTTGGCTTTTTATGCGCCGATCATTAGTCTGGCTACTGGACTGATGTTAATGATGGCCACGCTAGCGGTGCCGTGGCTTTTTAATCGCTTGGGACATGCCGGTGCAGAACAACTTGTCGTTTTATCGGCAAATTTTCGGATTCGCCAGGTTGATATGATGCAGGGTTTTGCCGATTTACTAGCCAATCAGGCTTACGGGCGCTTTAGTGATTTTCTTGGCCAGGTTTCGGATTTGATGCTTAATACCCAGCGTCAAAATAACCGTTTATCGGCAATTGCTTCGGCACTTACCTTTTTGCTGGCGCAGCTGACGGTACTGTTGGTTCTGGTGCTTGCCATCATGTTATTTAAACAGAGCCTGTTATCAGGAACGGCTTTAGTTGCCGTGGTTTTTTGTGTGCTTGCAAGTTTCGAGTTGGTAAGCCCACTGCCGCTAGCGCTGCAAATGCTGGGAAAAACCCAAAAAGCGGCGCGGCGTATCAGACAAGTGGCAGAAATGTCGCCGACAACGCCCCCGTCCATTCCGACCTTGGCCTTGCCCGAAAGCTATGATCTAGAGTTAAAAAATGTCAGCTTTCGTTATCCTGACCAGCAAAATTGGGTTTTAAAAAACATCAACCTGGTCATTGCACAGGGCAGCAAAATTGCGATAGTCGGTATTAGCGGTTCAGGCAAGACCACCTTATTGCAGCTTTTGATGCGTTATTATGACCCTGACCAGGGCAATGTTTTATTGGCGGGGCAACCGCTAACACAGCTGGATGCCGAGCAATTAATGAGTTGTTTTGGCGTCTTGTCTCAGCGCAGCCAATTATTTGCCGCCAGCATTAAAGAAAATCTGTTAATCGCCAAACCAAAGGCCTCGACGGCAGAACTGGCAAGCGCTATTAAAGCCTCTGGCCTGGATAAGTTTATCAGCTATTTGCCGGAAGGCCTGGATACCTGGGTGGGTGAAAGTGGCGTGATGGTATCGGGAGGTGAAGCACGGCGTATTGCATTGGCACGACTTTATCTTAAAAATGCGCCGATATTAATACTCGATGAACCCACCGAAGGCCTGGACAGTGAAACGGGAAAGGACATATTTACAGCCCTAGCAAATTTTGCCATCGATAAAACAGTGATTATGGTGACTCACCGTGAGGCCGGCTTGGCTTTGGTCGATGTCGTTTATGGAATAGAACAAGGTGTTTTGAACTCATCGTTCGCTCATTTTTTCTAGTGGTTGGCAATTATTAAAAATACCACATGTAGTGTTTTTCGTGGCCAATATAAAAAACACCATAACCCAGCGATGATTTTATGCCTGAAATTTTAGGCTTTACATCTAAAAAAATGATAT
>CANNNV010000187.1 GCA_947506155.1 Methylococcaceae bacterium | reverse complement strand
CCGTATCAGTGACAGAAAATAATAACCGTACTTCGACTGCGTCGAGTTGTTGTAAGGTAATACTCAGCCTAACCGAACCCTCTTTAGTAAATTTGATGGCGTTACCTAGCAGATTAATGAGCACCTGCCTTAACCTGAGAGCATCGCCAATCAGATTATCGGGCACCTCAATCCCGATATTCAGCGTTAAATCTAAATTTTTCGCCTGCGCAGAGTTAATCAGCAGGCCGTGGATAGTGGTCAGCAAATCCTTTAGCTGAAATGGACTAGGAATAAGGCTAATGCGCCCAGCTTCGAGCTTGGATAAATCCAGAATGTCGTTAAGGATAGCCAGTAGAGCGGTGGAAGCCGTGTTGATGTTTTGCAGATAGGCGTAAATCTCAGGGGGCATCGCTTTAAGTAGCGCCAGTTCCGAGAAGCCAATGATCGCATTCATCGGCGTGCGTATTTCATGACTCATGTTGGCCAGAAATTGCGATTTCGTTTTTAGCAGCACTTCGGCCCGCTCTTTAGCGTTCTGAAGAACCTGTTCGAGCTGTTTGCGCTCGGTGATGTCTTCTTTAACGCCTAGATAATGGGTGACTTCCCCGTTGGTATCACGCATCGGCGAGATCCAGGTTAGCTCAATGATTTCTTCGCCCTGCTTGTTTAGATTGATAACTTCACCTTGCCAAGCTTTGCCGCTAAGCAATGCTGCCCACATCGCCTCATAGGTGGCCTGCAGGGTTTTTCCAGACCTCAACAGACTCGGTTTTTGACCGATAATCTCTTCGCGGCTGTACCCTGTGGTGTTAACGAAAGCCTGATTGACATACTCAATAGTGCCGTCAAGATCGGTAATCATCACCGATGACTGGCTTTGTTCTAGCGCAGAGGAGAGTTTTGTTAGTTCCGCTTCAGCTTGTTTGCGCCAGGTAATATCCTCAATTATTTCAATAAAGTAATCGGGTAAGCCGTTCAGCTGACAAATCAACCTTACCGTTAATCGCCCCCAGACCATCTTCCCATCCTTGCGGATATACCTATTTTCCACGGTAAAACCTGAACTAGCACCGCTTAAACAAAGCTCAAAATTAATAAGATCAAGACTGTGATCATCCGGGTACGTTAACTGATCAAAGCTCATGATCAGTAACTCATCACGACTATAACCCAAAAAATCACAGTAACTTTTATTCACTTCCAGAAACAGACCCTTTGTCGAGATATTGATTACTCCAACAGGTGCATACTCGAAACTGGTCTGAAAACGCGCCGTGATTATCGCCAATTCTTCTTTGCTATTCTTTAGATCTAAGGTTTTAACGTGAGAATCAGATTCCAGTGTTTCCTGGGATTTTTTCAATACCTGTTCAATTAACTTGAGTTGGGTGATGTCGGTATGAGTGCCGATCATTTGAATCGGCTGACCCTGCAGGTCGCGACGGGTCACCGTGCCACGACCCAATATCCATATATAGTCATTATTCTTGTCGCGCAAACGATATTCAACTCTATAGGTTGTCGTTTTGCCTGTTAGATAGCTTTGCATGGCTACTGCAACCTGATCTTGATCATCGGGATGAATACGCTTCAGCCATTCCTGGTTAGTCGGTAGAATATCATGTTCTGCATAACCCAGCATGGTCTTCCAGCAAGTGGAATAGCTTGCGTGATCTGTTTGAATATTCCAATCCCAAACACCGTCGCCAACACCTTCGAGAGCACGTTTGCAGCGCAATTCGCTGTCTATCAGCAATTGTGTCATCTTGTTGTTATCACGAACATAACCTTCCGTGATTTCAAAAATCGTGTTTAATCCTATAAATAACTGTTTTAGTAGATCATTTTCACTCGATAGATCAATACGTTGACTAAAATCTCCGCTGCTTATATGTGCTATCAGCTTAATTACTTCCTGCTCTAGCAATAGATCAAAAGATCGATCCCTCCATTCTGCTATTGAACCCAGGCGCTGTCCTAAATCATCAACGATTGAACTGGCAGTTAGCGACATAGCTCGTCCGCCAATCGTTAACTGAACAGTAATAGGTTTCTTCATGGTAGACAGAAGTTTTGACTGATAGCTCGAGTTTGCATGAAAACTATCGATATTGTTTCCGAGTAATGAAGCTACCGAAAAATTGGGTAGTTGTTGTTGAAGATCAGCTTCGGCATTTTTGAGTATTTCGATTACCGCTTTATTAAGGTAAACAATATTACGTTCATGGTCTGCGATCATTATGCCTGTATTGGTACTATCCAAAGCCGCTTTGATGCGCGTGAACTCCTCGCAGCTATGCTGGCTTTCTTTGACCTTAGATTCACTTAACGGTTCATCTGCCTTGATGCGCTCACTGATCTCATGTAACACCGTATGCAAGAATAATTCACCTTTAACGATAACCGCCGTAAGTGTGACATCAACAGAAACAAGAGAGCCGTCGTAGCACTTATACCGCCAGCCAAAACGATGAAACCCTAACTGTAGGGCACAGGCATTCATTGCTTTTGATTTTTCGCTAGACCTTAGTCCATCTGTTTGGAAATCAGGAAAAATACTCCCAAGGCTCTGATTAAGAAAGGTGGCTTTGTTTGGATAGCCAAGTAACTTCAGCGTGGCTTCGTTACAGTTTATGCAGAGGTCATCCTTGATCAGCATCACAGGATCGGCCATCTTCTCGAACAAGGTGAAGTAAATTTTTGCGCTGTCTTCCTTCGTACTTTCTAACACGATGGGGCGCTTCAGCGTTGGGCGTAGATGGTTATAGATTTTTTTTAGCATCTTAAGCCTCCACCAAACAATAAAGTTCTTTAGGGCAGACTGTACAAGCACTCAAAGCTGCCATAAATAAGTAAATATCAGCCGGTGACTTGTTGAGTTGAGTTTTCGAAGACATAGTAGAGCATTAGGCTTAACTTTCAGTGGACGGAAGCCTAAGCCTAAGCCTATGGTACGTAGTTCATTTTTTACGATTGTATCACTTGATCTGAAGGTACGGAAATAATGTTAATTCACATAACGTGGCAATGAGATTTTTGTCATAGTGATAATTTTAGAAGTCTGCTTGCCGGCAACCTATATATAATAAATATTTTATTTATTATATAGTTGTATAGTTTTTATTGGCATTAAAAAACCAATAGAACCTACCTGTAGTCATAGGTTAATTCCATTAGTTGTTCCATTCAACCCTATTTATGGAATACAATCAAAGCCTACGTATTATTACTGACGGTTCGCTCATTTTTTTAAAGTTCAATAGATTTAGTGGGTTCCAATGGACGAATGTGTTGTTTTTTATCAAAATACACAAAATTAACCATTAATAATCATATTGCTACAAAAATCCAAAGAACCGATGGTTATTATGCGTATAAAATTAAGGATATTGTGCCGGTGAGTTCTAAAACCAACACTATTTGTAGCGTATTGATGTTGTGCACCTTGATTTCCCCGGTGCTTTTAGCCGACCCGTTTCAGGGCGGGTTGCTTGATGCGGTGTTTATCACATTACAAAACGAACAGGCGATTGCTTCCAGCAAGCAGCAAATTATAGGCAGCGAAGGACAAGTGCTTACTGGCCACAGTGTTTTTGAAACTACGATAAACACTAGCTTAAGTCAAAATCAAGCCATTACCCCAGCAACCCTCGCTGCCGGCTATCCGGTTACTGAAATTAATAGTACTCAGACCGCCTACAGCCTTGGTGTTTCTCAAAAGCAAACCTATGGCTTAATTATCAATCCGGTGCTGTCGGTCAGTCGCATTAACGATAATTATACTAATCAAGCGTCGCCCAGCAGCAGCAATGCCGTCATTAATTTTACACTTCCTTTGTTAAAAGGCTGGGGCTCAGCCGTTAACACAGCACCGGAAGAATCGGCAAAATTGGGTCGGGAAGCCGCCGCCTACAACTATAGCCATACCTTGACCGCCAGCATAACCCGAACAGTTTCCAACTATTGGAGCTATCTGGCGGCTAACAAATTGCTGGATGTTGCAAAAACCGCCGAAGCGCGCGCCGAAACCTTGCTAAATGATGCCCGTAAACTGGCGCAAGGCGATGAAATACCGGCTTCCGATGTAGTCAAGTATGAAGTGAAGCTGGTTGGACAAATCGCAGTACGCATTGCCGCCAAGCAAAGCCTGATTGCAGCCAGAGGTGCACTGCTTAATGCGATGAATATCATCGATGATAGATTGGCAGACGGCGCTCCACCTGACGATACTTTTCCGATCCCTGGGCAAGCCAACCTGGACTTACTCACTGACACAGAAAACCTTACTCAATTGATCGACTACAGCAAAGACCGGCGCTTTGATGTTATAGCCGCGCAATACAGCTTCCAATCAGCGGAAACCTTGGCAACCGCCGCCAGTATTGACAATAAATCACGCTTGGATTTAACGCTGAGCGTGGGCTATAACGGAATAATCAATGGCAAGTCGGTAGCACAATCGCCTTTATCGCTAGGTAACCCAGCCAGCGGGGCAAATGTTGGGGCTATGCTAGCCTGTCGAACTCAAACATTTTATATATAAAATACCAACAAAAATCAATTGGTTATAAATATTTAAAGCTTTAGATATAGAAAGAAAGGCTACTTAACCCGCTTTTATTTCCCCTCATAAAAGCAATAATCAATGACTTAGCT
>CANNNV010000186.1 GCA_947506155.1 Methylococcaceae bacterium | reverse complement strand
TCTAAATCTTGTTCTGTCTGCGGTAATATTGGTACTCGTGTAAAGCATAAATTTTCCTGTAAAAACTGTGGTCACTTATCCCACAGCGACGTCAATGCGGCGTCGAATATCGCTAAGTTTGACAGGCTTTTCAGCCTATCAAGGGGCGATGTAAGCCGTCCTAATGTGGAACGATTTTAGTTACCATAAAGCCCCGTCCTTTAGGTCGGGGATTGTTTACATATCTTAAGATATTTTGTATCGAAACGTTTTAAACTAGCATTGAGGCATCATCATGACAATAACAGACCCCATCATCGGCAGTTGGTACCAGGACGTCGAAAATAACCTGAAATTTAAAGTTGTCGCCATTGAAGAAACCGATGACGCTATTGAAGTTCAGTATTTTAACGGTGATATTGGTGAGTATGATCACGACAACTGGTATAACTCAAAGTTTAATTATATCGAGGTTCCTGAAGACTGGAGAGAGCCTTTTGACGACATTGCAACAGAGCCTTTTGACGACATTGCAACAGAGCCTTTTGACGACATTGCAACAGATCCTTTTGACGACATTATAGGCGATGATTTGGCATATACTGACAAAGTCATACATGCACATAAACATAAATCTATTCCTATTATCGACAGTTGGTACAAGGACATAGAGAGTGACCTTGAATTTAAAGTTGTTGCCATTGAAGGAAATGATGATTTGATTGAAGTTCAATATGTTAACGGTGATATTGGCGAATATGATAAGGAAGGCTGGTATAACTCAACCTTTGATTATATCGATGAACCCGTTGACTGGACCGAGCCTTTTGACGATACCAGCGAACATCTGCCTAATCCTGAAGACGAATATATGCACATCGAAGACTATTTAGACCTGAAGACGAATATATGCACATCGAAGACTATTTAGATTAACTAGGAACTATCCATGAAAATGAGTCCCCAGGAGTTCCTAGACTGGAAAACCAAGCGTATTACTTTGCTAGCGATGTCCGGTGCCGGAAAAACCACGCTAGCCAATAAATTACCTAAGGCCAAATGGTTTCACTATTCCGGCGACTACCGGATAGGCACCAAATATCTGGAAGAACCCATTCTCGACAACATCAAACGTCAGGCCATGGGTGTTCCTTTTTTGCGTGACTTACTGCTGTCCGACTCGATCCATATCAGCAATAAAATAACCGTTGATAATCTGGCTCCGGTTTCCAGTTTTCTTGGCAAGCTCGGCAATCCCCAATTAGGAGGCCTGTCGTTGCAGGAATTCAAGCGCCGACAAAAACTGCATCATCAGGCCGAATGCGATGCAATGTATGACGTGCCAGATTTTATTCATAAAGTTGAAGATATTTATGGCTACAAGCATTTTGTCAATGATGCAGGCGGCAGCGTTTGTGAACTAGATTGTCCCGAGGTATTGGAAACCCTGGCACAAAACACGCTAATTGTTTATATAAAAATCCCTGAAACCTTAGAGCAAACCATTATTGAGCGCGCAAAGTCGGATCCCAAGCCGCTTTATTATAGGGAAGAATTTCTTGATGAAAAACTCGCCGAATTTATGCAGCTTAAAAATTATGCATCTACTGATGTTATGCCGCCGGATGAATTTGTCACTTGGGTTTTCCCTGAATTATTTAAATCGCGATTGCCGCGTTATCAGGCTATTGCCGATCAATATGGTTATACGATTGATGCAAATGATGTCGCCACTATTAAAGGCGAGGATGACTTTAATCAGCTTATTGCTGCCGCGCTGGGTTCTTGCTAATGCCTTTAGTTGCTCACACTGATTTGCCCACTTTTCAACGTCTGCGTGAAGAAGGCGAAGAAATCTTAGGCCCTGATCGCGCCCGTAATCAAGATATAAGGGAAATGCACATCGGCTTACTCAATATGATGCCAGATGCGGCACTCGAAGCCACAGAAAGGCAGTTTTTTCGACTGGTGGGTGCCTGCAATCAGATTGTTCAATTTCACGTGCATCCTTTTACCATAGAGGGCTTGAACAGAAGCCCCGAGACACAAGCCCATATCGCCAAGTATTACGAATCCTTTGAGCAAATCAAACGGGATGGACTGGATGCGCTAATCATCAGCGGTGCTAATGTCACGCATCCTCGATTACCAGAAGAAGACTTTTGGCAGCCGTTGACCGAAGTCTTCTTCTGGGCCAAGGAAAATGTTACCTCAATCATGTGTTCATGTCTGGCTACCCACGCCCTGATTCAATACTGTTACGGTATCGAGCGCACACGTTTGCCAGCTAAACGCTGGGGAGTTTTTTCGCACAAATTAATCGACCGCACCCATCCTCTAGTCGCAGAAATCAATACCCGCTTTGATGTTCCTCATTCCCGATTTAATGAGATATTTCAGAGCGACATGGAAAAACACGGACTTAAAGTTCTGGCTGTCAGCCAGGAAGCCGGCGTACATCTTGCGGTCAGTCCGGATGGTTTTCGCATCGTATTTTTTCAGGGACATCCTGAATATGATGACATCAGCCTGTTGAAAGAATACAAGCGTGAAGTCCTGCGTTTTTATCGCGCCGAGATAGATGATTATCCGCCGTTCCCCGAACATTATTTTAATGAAACCGTGCGGCAGATTTTGATTGATTATCAGCAGCAGGTAAGATTGGCCAGACAAAAAGGACTAAGGTTGGCGGAGTTCCCAGAAAACCAGATTCTAGAGCATATAGATAACACCTGGGGCGACACCGCGAAAGCAGTATTTAACAATTGGCTGGGGAAAGTCTACCAGTTGACTCATCAGCAGCGCCACCTGCCTTTTATGGCTGGCGTAAATCCTGACAATCCGCTGGACTTATAGCCATAACAGTTTTACTAAGCCTATTGCCGGAATAAGACCATCGTAGTGGCCTTATTCCAGCCCACACTTATTTCTCAGCAACCTTAATCAACCAGCCGTTGATATCAGAACAGCCTAAGGCTGCGGCTTTAGCACTGACATTGATCCTGACATACTGCCCGGTGAAAGCCGCCGGCAATTTGGCTTTAACCCGATGAAAACTGTTATTGCTTTCAACAGTAAAATCGATATTCTCATTCTTAGCCGTCAATTTGATGCTGTGCGGATCAGCCCAGGACGAAACCAAAAAGGTAAATACGGATTCAGGCGCTACCTCGGTTTTCTCGGGTTCCTGATAAATCGGAATACTCAAATCCCTAAATTGAGGTTTTTTGCAAACCTCTTCTACCATACCGGGATCATAAGCCGATGCGGTACTAGAAAACAATAGCACTGCCATAAACAGCGCCGGATTATATAATGTTGTTACTTTCATATCCACTATCCACTCCTCAAAAAAACTCTATGTTACGCTTAACACTCTATAAGGAAACCACGTTAATTATTTTTTTCAACGTGCCTTAACATTCATTCCTCCAGACAAAACCGATGTGGTCTTGTACAATATCGGAAGTTTAAATTTTAGCAAGAGAACATCACATTGAGCGAACAAAATCAAAAAGGCCTGAATTATAAAAGCGCTGGCGTTGACATAGAAGCCGGAAATGCACTCGTCGAACGTATCAAGCCGATTGCCGCCAGAACACGGACACCCGGTGTCATGGCTGGCCTGGGTGGTTTTGGTTCAATGTTTGAACTGCCGCTGGAGCGTTACCAGCAGCCGATTTTAGTTTCCGGCACTGACGGCGTAGGCACTAAATTAAAGCTGGCCAATGAACTGGGCATTCATAACACCATCGGCATTGATCTGGTCGCAATGTGTGTCAATGATATTATTGTTCAAGGTGCGGAACCACTGTTTTTCCTTGATTATTTTGCTACCGGAAAGCTGGATGTCGATACCGCCGCGTCAGTTATAGACGGCATAGGCAAAGGCTGTGAACTAGCTGGCGCAGCGCTGGTCGGCGGCGAAACCGCAGAAATGCCCGGTATGTATGCTGATGGCGAATACGATCTAGCGGGTTTTTGTGTCGGTATCGTGGAAAAAAGCCAAGTCATTGACGGTACAAAAGTCCAGGTGGGCGACAAACTGATTGGCATTGCCTCCTCCGGTCCCCATTCCAACGGTTATTCCTTAATCCGTAAAATCATTAGCCACAACCATTCAGTGCTTACCGATAGCTTTCATAGTACTACGTTGGGCGCGGTTTTGCTGACTCCAACTCGAATTTACGTTAAATCCTTATTAGCGCTATTAGAGAAAGTACCTGTCCATGCACTGGCCCATATCACCGGCGGCGGTTTGACCGAAAACTTGCCCAGAGTCCTACCTGACGGCATTAATGCCGATATCGACCTAGCTACCTGGGAGTTTCCTGACATTTTCAAATGGCTACAGGAAAAAGGCCAGGTATCACAAGCCGATATGCTAATCACCTTTAATTGTGGCATCGGCATGATTGTCTGTATCGCCCCCGAAGATGAGCAGACTACGCTGGATACGCTAAGTCAACTAGGCGAAACAGCATTTGTTATCGGTGAACTGGTTGAAGCTGCAGGCAAGCCAGCAGTTAACTATCGGTAAACCGTCATTCCATCCTGTGTTTTTCGTGGAAAAATATCTTTTTTAAATTAACCGCACAAATCGATATTTTTCCATTTTGTTTTTGATTCATCAGAAAAGCTCCAGGAGACCCCGCCCTTCAGGGCGGGGAGGAATGGTGTGCTTTTGACCTTTATTTTGCATTGTTTCTGCCCTATAATAATCATTGTAAAAACTGTGGTCACTTATCCCACAGCGACGTCAATGCGGCGTCG
>CANNNV010000185.1 GCA_947506155.1 Methylococcaceae bacterium | reverse complement strand
GTTTTGGTGGGATAAACCATCACAGTGTGAGTCCGCTAAACGTTCTGCAGTTACGCATTTTGGCATTACTGGGTTCCTCTTCTGCAATTTATCAAGGGCTGGCGGTTAAATCTGGGGAAGTAGGCAGAAAAATCGGCGAACCGTGAGTGGTTATGTTTGCTTAACAAACCTAAAACAGTACACTTCGGCCTAGGCGGATAAATCCGCCCCCACAGATGCTCACCTTGATTTAATTACTAAGATGACGCACCAAAAGGGCCAACTGCGTATCTTAAAATTGATGTCACGACCCGGCTGGATTTGCCGCTTTACAGATCCAAATTTTTCATGTTTTTAAAACTATTATTTTTCTGCGGATCTTTATATTGCAGCTCCTCAACTGCTATTTTTGCTTTATCCAGCTTCAATACGTTATCAGATTGCTTATGCCCAGTTTGGCTATAGCCAACAAAATGTGCTCCTGCTTCAATATCTAGCGATTCCACATTAATATCGCCTTCAACATGTCCGCTTTTATGAATCCGTAAATAGCCTTTAGCCTTAATATTGGATCTAACTTTGCCATAGACAATCAAATTGTTTGCGCTGAAATTATCCCCTTCGATTTGACCGGTTGCTGCAACTTCGATGTCGCCTGAGCCGGTAATATTTCCTTTAATTATACCTTCAACACGCAAACTACTTTGGCAATCCAGGTTGCCGGTAAACGTGCAGCCTACACCGATAAAGCTTGCGCCATCATCAGATTTACTTTTTACGTGGGAGCTTCCCGTTGATGTATTGCCAAAATTAAACATAAAACACCTTTATACAATGAATTTAAAAAAATGACTGCCAACTCAAGACCGAACAATTTAGGCTTAATCATCAACTTTTCGACAAGCTCATAGGAGAGCCTTGTTAATTATTCTCCACTTTTAAAATCAACCTAAAATTTCTATCAAACATAGGGCAGCGGGTCAATTGCTTGCTCTTTGAAATAAACAATATAATGTAAATGTGGGCCAGTGGAGCGACCTGTCGAACCTACTAGGCCAATTAAATCACCAATTTTAACGGTCGAACCATTTTGAACCAATATTTTAGACAAATGCCCATATGCGGTACCGTAATCATGCCCATGATTTATTTTGACTGCGTTACCTAATCCACCCATAGGACTGGCATTAATGACGACGCCATCGGCCGCCGCATAAACCTTGGTACCTGTTTGGGCAGCAAAATCTAGCCCATTGTGAAACTCACTGCCCAAGTTATCAAAAGGGTTAGACCGTATGCCAAAATGAGAAGTGATTTTAGCGTCAGCCATATCAACGGGATAGCCGCTGGGAATTGAGGCTGCACTGTCTAATTTTGTTTGCAAACGATTCAGATGACGGTCACCGTAATGTAAAAGCCAGTCCCTAAGTGTTTCGCCAGTTAAATCTGTCATGGCACCGCCCATCCCAGTAAGTGCCTCAGTTTCTTGGACACCGTGGTTTTTCATCGAAATTTTCACCTCATCATGTCGGTGAATACGCTGCAACTTTGACTCTAAACTTTTCATTCGATTGGCAAGATCTTGATATGCGGCAATAGTTTCGTGTTCCTTTTGCTGACTCTGATTTTGATATGCAGCAATAGTTTTGTGATCTTGTTGCTGGCGTTGATCTTGTTCTAGTGTGACTAATTCAATTTTAGTTTTTGTTTTTTCAAGCTGTACAATTTGATCTTTAATTGCATAGTGGTGATAAATCTCGTAGGCAGAGCCAATAGCAACAAGGATTATAACTACACAGAACAGCGCAAAAAAACATTTGGCCTGCAAAACACCAATGCTAATAACGCGCGAACTGCCGCCGCTTTTAGCTAAAATAATACTGAATTGGACAGGTCCATAACGTGAGTTATCCGATTTAAATCCTAACCATCCAAGCACATGTTTCTCCTACTATTAGACAATGGGACTGCTTATAGTTTTTGTCCCTCCCGGGTAGCACTTCAATAAAGCATCATAATACATTGATTTAATTATCGAAAAAAAATGGCTACACGCTTTACTATTTATTAAATACCACTTATCAAAAATGCCTAGAATATTATACCATAGCAAAAACGTAAGTGAAGCATACAAGTAAGTAAGCTAGAGTAACAGCATATAAGTTAATCCAAAAGTTGTAACCCGACATTTCACAGTTGACGACGAATAAAATCAACTACCCTTAAAAAACCATGTCCTGGAGCTATGCGCATGGGCTTCGCTGTGCCGGGTTACCCTACCGCTAATTAGTAGTTTACCGTCATGCCGACATTGAATGAACGTCCCATACCCGGAACCGCTATTCCTTTCGTGCTTATTTCTCCTATATAAGTACCACCTAAAGGCAGAGCATAATTTTTATCGAGAATATTGTCTATGCCACCATCGACTCGTAAATATTTCCAGGTATAACTGCTGCGCAGGTTCAGCAGTGCGTAACCGGCGGTTTTAGGCTCCAGCCGAACGGCCTGGACATCGGTTTTAGCGGTAACCAATTGGGTTTCGATGGTATTTGACCAGCGACCACGTTGATGCGCTAGCGCTACTGTGGCATTAAAGGGCATCTGTTGATACAGATTGTCGCCGGTATCATTATTCTGTCCTCTGACATAATTTAGAATGGTCTTGCCAGTAACACTGCCGTATTTAGCCGTATCTAATAACAGCTTGGAGCCAGAAACGTCAACGCCGAACAGATGTGCATCGAAATTAGCCAGTTGCAGTAAATTAAATGCGCCGCCACTAACGGGTGAAGGACTCGCGCAAGTCACGCCATTAGCTGGCCTACACAGTCTTGCGTCGATATAATTTTCAACATGCGTGTAAAAGGGGATGATTTTAGCTTCCCAATTTTGCTGGTCGGCATCATGCCAATTGGCTGTCGCACTGACCGTGTGAGCGACTTCCGGTTTAAGGTTACTATCTCCAACATAGCCGTTGCCATCACCGACCCAGTTGTTCATATACATCGCCATAGGATGAGTCATACCCATCATATTTCGTCCACGAGACCAAGCAAAGCGCTCATAAAGATTTGGTGAACGGGTTTTTCTCGACGCCCCCAACTCATAAGTCTGCATGTCATTGGCTGTGTAACGGGTTAGCGCGGTCCAGTCAATGTTAATATCGGTTTGTTTTTTATTTTGATCATTAACTAGCCGCGCTTCCGGCGTAATGACACCATAATCCATTACATTGCTGGCATTCATTTCTACCGCGCCGACGCGAGCACCAAGTTGCGTCAGCCATTGCTTACTCCAACGGCCTTCCCACTCAGCAAAAAGATCAATCCGATCGCGCTTGCCCTTATTGATATTCTGGAATGCTCCCGGCCCTTGCATCATTATCATCGGGTTAGTGCCAATCGGGTCCCACCAGTCATCCAAACGGTAACGCTGATACTCACTGCCCACCGTCAGCAAATGCTTGTCGGTTATATCGATATTGGCTTTTACCGACAGGCCCTGGTTAATCCCATTGGTCTCCATCGGCATGGTACGGGTTGGCGTAGTCATTTTATCCGCCAGGAAATTCATTTTGTGCTGAGCATCCTCGTGATAAGCCCGCATTTCCAAATTACCCCACTGAAACTGGCTTCTGGTAAACACATTGGCGAACCAGCTGTCATCACCGGTCATGTCCATGCGCACATTTGGAAAACCTTGATAGGGAATGTTTTGTTGCCCCACCTTGATCACAGCAAGATGATCACTGTTACGCAAAGCCAGCGACACCGATTGGTTTTCGGATTTATAAGCAGACGAACTGACCACGTCATTGGCGTTTTTGGTATTTCGGGTAGTGAAATTACCACCCGCTTTATAATTGCGAGACTGTACGGTTGAGCCAGTGTATTTAAGCTCCGCATATTCGTTCGCTATGGAGGTGCTAATATTGCCACCGTAGGCATCGCCATTACTACGATAAAAGCTTGAACCCTGGGCTTTTATCAACGGCGTCTTGCCGTTCTCGGCAAATTCTGGATCAGCGGAATTAACCCGAATCGTGCCGCCGATACTGTCACCGCCCATGCTAACGGGCGTAATTCCGGCAAGCACCTGGGCACTCAGTACACTGGAAGGGGAGACATAAGATAAAGCAGGATTCATGTGATTGGCACAGGCTGAAATCAGATTCATACCATCAACTTGAATACGTAAACGATCGTCGGCCATACCATGAATAATGGGCCGACTGGAAATGCCGCCACCACCTGAGAAGCTCATGCCTGGCGTATCTTTAAGCATTTGTGCGGTATCACTGGTTACCGTTCTGGCGAGGGCTATTTTTGAATAATCGAGATAAGTGCCGAATGGCTGATCGATATTGGCTGCTTGAGCTTTGATGGTTAATATATCCAAAACCAGAGGTTCCTCTGGTTTTTTATTTTTAGTATTTGATACGTCATTAGTCACCGGTTCGGCGGCAACTCCCAGACTTAAATAACTGACCCCTAATAACAATACATATTTTTTCATGAATTTAATTTTATGCTAAGGTGAATTGCATAAATTAGGCAAATTATATGCCAATAATTATAAGATGTTAATCTTAATGGCTATATTTTTTTTGTGGACTGTTTTTTTTTGACAAGTACGTGTCAATGGCCAACAGAATTGAGCCATTATTGGCCATTAATTTTGAGCCACTTTCCCAGAGAAAAATCACTTATTCAGTTTTGATTTCAGTCGATAGCTTTCTCCTCCCAGCATGAAAATATGTGAATGATGAATGATTCTGTCCAC
>CANNNV010000184.1 GCA_947506155.1 Methylococcaceae bacterium | reverse complement strand
TGTCCAAGGTATCGGACACAAATACTGCCGAATTTTGCAGCGAGGCGATGGCTACGGCTATTCCTGGTTGCCCACTGGCCAATTGCGAAAGGAGAGCGTGAGCAGGTAACGGCCAAAGCATCGAGTGCTTCGCACTCGGCGCTCTACCTCCCCGCCCTGAAGGACGGGTTTTCACGCGCACTTGATGAATAAAAAATCTTGGCGGTCGTAACATTTATAATTTGGCTTTAACTAGCTGATAAACCTCTTCCGCAACCGTTTCAGCATCATTCAAAATCGCTTCCAGCTCAGCTAATTTGGCAGCAGCAAATACTCGATCTTTAAGGCCGGCAGTATTGGTATAAACATTTAATGCAGCACTTTTTAATCCACCGTAGCCTGCCATCGCGGCAACGCCTGCATCACTGATTACAGCGACATTACCTTTATTTGCAGCAACCCGGCTCAATAAAATAACGTCGGCACAAGCCTGTACACAGGCTAACGGAATACTAACGGCCTCTTTTAATGCGCCCTGAATCGCTACACTACGTGCGGCTTTTTCTTCATCAGACTCTTTGGGCAGGCCGTAGGTCGCCATTAGGCGTTCAAAGACATCAATATCCGCTTTAATCATATTCATCAGCGTGTTACGCAAGGCTTCTGATTTTTTTAGCAACTCCCGTATTTCAACTTCGACTTCGGCATACTTGGGTTTACCTATGGTTAGATTACAAACCATACTGATTAAAGCTGCACCCTGCGCACCCATGGCTGCTGCGGCGCTACCGCCACCCGGCGTAGGCGCCTTACTGGCTAATTCGTCAATAAAGGTCTGAACTGATTTATCTTTTATTTCATTCATAGTGTTAACATTTCTGATCGATGGAAGCGGCTCACATATCCTGCTTTAGCAGCTCGAAAATTCGAGTGAGAGCACCTTGATTTTGCAGAACAAATGCTCTGCCCTTTTCGGCTAACGCTAGCCTGTAGACAGGGTCAGCATGCAAGGCAATAAGTGCACTAATTATTTCACTGTTATTCTGGCATTGTATGGCTGCATGCTGTCGCAGCACAGCCTCGGCTATGGCTTTAAAATTTACCATGTATGGACCAAACAAAACCGGAACTCCAACTGCTGCTGCTTCAAGTATATTGTGCCCACCTACCGGCACCATACTGCCACCGACAAACGCTGCATCAGCAGCTGCATAAAGCATTTTGAGTTCACCCATAGTATCTGCTAAGTAAACATCAACCTGCTGATCACACCCCGCACCGAAACTGCGCAATACTACAGTCAGTTGATTTTGTTCACACAGTTTTTTTACCTCGCCAAAACGCTCCGGGTGTCTAGGTACCATGACTAGCAATAATTCGGGTATTACTTGTTTTATCTGTTTATATAGATCAAAAAATAGAGCCTCTTCATCTTTATGGGTGCTAGCAATCAGCCACACAAAACGATCACCGAAAAAATCGACTTTTAACTGCAAGCCCTGCCTAATAAGTTCACTTGAAACTTCAACATCAAACTTTATATTTCCTAGCGTTCTAACCTTTTCTGGATTAGCGCCCATAGCGATAAAGCGGTCGGCATCCTCTAAAGTTTGAGCGGCGATTAGCTTGACATAAGCTAAAGTTGGGAAGATAAGCGCTTGAATTTTCCGATAACCACTGGCTGACTTTTCCGATAAGCGGGCATTGATAATATATAAAGGGATATTGTTTTTGCCGCAGCAGGCAAAAAGATTAGGCCAAATCTCAGTTTCCATGACGACCGCTATTCTGGGTTTAAAGCAGCGTAGAAATCGACTGACCACACAAGGCATGTCATAAGGTAAATAGACATGTAAGGCATCCGGCATTACTGCTTTAACACGGGCAGATCCAGTTGGCGTAGTAGTCGTAATCAATAACTGTGCATCAGGAAACTGCTGCTGTACTTGCCGAGTTAGTGGAAATAAAGCCTCAGCTTCGCCTACAGAAACGGCATGAAACCAGATAACATGCTGGGGATATTTTTTATGATAGAGAGCGAATCGCTCGCTCCATCGGTACCGATAGGCTGGCGCTTTGATGCTACGCCAGATCAGGCGTATCAATATAAAAGGTATTAACAGATAAAAAACACAGGAGTAAACAGCTCGCATAGTGGGTAGACTCAAGACTGTAAGTAATCCTTACATCCCTGAGTCTTTCACCTTAAACCTTAATTAGGCTTCAGCAGCAATTCTTATAGGCATTTTTACCACGACATCAGTATGGCAGTGAATATCGATCTGATATTCGCCGATTAGACGAATAACGCCCTGAGGCAAGCGAATTTCATGCTTTCCAACCGAAACACCTGCTTCAGTAATGGCATCAGCAATATTCTGAGTACCTACTGAACCGAATAATCTACCTTCATCACCGGCTTTATGTGCAATAACAACCTGAAGCTTGCTCAGTGCATTGGCACGCGCCTGAGCTGCTGCCAACTTCTCAGCGGCCGCTTTTTCAAGTTCTGCGCGACGCGCTTCAAATTCAGCAATTTTGCTAGCTGTCGCAGGAACAGCCTTGCCATAGGGGACAAGATAGTTTCTGGCATAACCTGACTTAATAACAACTTTATCGCCTAAGTTACCTAGGTTTGCTATTTTTTCAAGAAGTATAACTTCCATCTTTTATTACCTCATTATTTCGGATTTAATCCGGCTATTTTTTTACGCCATCAAGACGTGTGTTGATTCGAAATTTTATTTCGTAAGTTCATCCACGCATCACTCAGTCCAACTATAGCGACAGGCAGCATGGCATGGGGTATCAAGAATAATGTCACATAAAACATTGGCACCATAAACCGCCCCATTTTCATCGAAGCAAACAAGGCATGCAATACCGCCGTTCCAATAAAAATGTATAGTACCAGCAGTAAAATAGTGATATTCCATGATACTTCAGAAAGCACACCGGAGCTTAATGATGCGATGGCAACCACTAAAATACTGCCTATTGCCAATCTTGGGTGCGTACTCAATGACAAAAACTCTTGCTTAAATCCGCCGGGGTTATACAGCAAAGCTTGCCACCAACGTCCGAGAAAAAGACCAAACAGCAGCCCAAAGACTGAAGCAGCAGCAATTATCCCCGTCATGTAATGGGAGAGTACATCCATCGTATGTTCGATATCGACAACTGGTGCATTAGGAGGCACCATCTGTGTAAGCAGATTTTTCCACATCACGGCCAAGTCAGTATTATAGAGATAAAGACAAATCACACCTAGAACACCAAGCAATACCGCAATTTCAACCGCTAGAGACAAATACCGACCTTCTCTTAAGATGATTGAAATTAACCAGACAGGAAGCCATAACAGCATCCCATAAAGCAATACAAACTGAAAATTGCCTAGCAGAAAAAACCCCAACACCCCAGCGACGGCAGTTGAACACGCCAAAACGATTAAGCCCTCAAGAGCTCCCCGTCTTAACGTGACTAAAGCAACAGAAGCTGAACTTACTATACTTACCGGCGGCATGATCAGCGATACCAAGGCAAGAGTTGCAGCCACTATCATGGCTTGCATCCTCCCCCGCATAATGTACTCTGCTAAAAAGCCCACGGTTGTTCCTGCGTCTTATTTGTGAGCGTCGCAGAAAGGCAGTAATGCAATAAAACGAGCACGTTTAATTGCCACACCTAACTGTCTTTGATATTTGGCGCTAGTTCCTGTAATACGGCTAGGGACAATTTTACCAGTTTCGGTAATGTAGTCACTCAACAAATCCAAATCTTTATAGTCAATTTGTGTGCCACCTTCTGCACTGAATCGGCAGAATTTTTTGCGTCTAATGTTACGTGCCATGATAATTCTCGTAAATCCAAGTGTTAAAGGTTTTATTCGGAAGCGATTGCGTCAAGATCTTCGTCGTTATCATCAAGATCAACTTCGTCATCTGTGCTGGTTACAGCAGCAGCTTCTCTAGCTGCGGCATCTTTGGCTCTCGATTCAGCCACTTTATTTTCTTCAGCCGTTGAGGTAGCGATAATAGATACTTCAGTGACTGCTGATTTTTGTACTAAAGTCATACTACGCAAAATAGCATCATTAAAACGGAAGCCGCTTTCTAGCTCGTCTAATGTAGGCTGATCGCACTCAACATTCATTAACACATAATGTGCTTTATGAATTTTTTTAATAGGATAAGCTAGGTGTCTACGACCCCAGTCTTCTAAACGATGAATTTTTCCAGATGTAGCTTCGATGGTTGCTTTATAACGCTCAATCATCGCTGGAACCTGAGAACTCTGGTCAGGATGGACTAAAAAGACAATTTCATAATGTCGCATGTTTTTTCCTTTCGGTTAAGCCTTCCCGCTGTGTCTTATTAAAGCGGGTAAAGCAAGGAGGAGCGGACAGCCCCTAAGAACCCGACATTATAGAGGTTTTTTTTGTTATTGAACAGTGCAATTACATCAGCATGAAGGCAAATCAATCGGTTTGGAAAGGATAACCAAATAATTTGAATTAAAGTTGAAGCGGCTTTAGCTGCTCTAAATGCTTAAATTATTTTATATTCATCGGTTTTTGCGCGAGATACCCCGTCCTTTAGGTCGGGGAGGGATAGCGCGGCGGTGTTAGCCGACCCAGCTCATGCAGCTCCTATTGCGTTTGCTATCTTTAAAAAATTAGGTGCTTGTCTTTCCAAGCGGTCAACCCGTGAGGGTATCCCCGTAAGGGGCTAGTAACGCTGCGGTTTCCCGCAATCTTCCTTCGACAATGATTACAACCGGCTCTCACTGTTACCAGTGACGAAAAGAACCTTCTGGGCTTTACCTTTCCCCAGCGTGATCCGATCCTTT
>CANNNV010000183.1 GCA_947506155.1 Methylococcaceae bacterium | reverse complement strand
CTAGTAACGCTGCGGTTTCCCGCAATCTCCCTTCGACAATGATTACAACCGGCTCTCACTGTTGCCAGTGACGAAAAGAACCTTCGGGGCTTTACCTTTCCCCAGCGTGATCCGATCCTTTTAGAGCAGCGAACTAAGGAAGCATTCGCTGGTAAGTCTTAACGACCCGTTGTAATCGTAGCACTGTGTTAGCACTTAGTCTGGTCAACCTAGCTTTTACAAGCTCCGTCCTTCAGGGCGGGGTGATTGACAAAACTTCCTTATTAAAAGTGCAAAACAGCTCAGTAGGCGGTTTGATTGTCTGAATTTTATGATTAGCCATAGTTAAGCCCTTTTATGTTCAACAATACAATTACTCATGAAATAAATAAGCAAAAATCAGACCAAAAATTAACCTTTCTACTTTCAACATCTTAAAATAAGATGCCAAAAAATTGACCTACCAATGTTATCTACGCACTAAATCCTTAACGTGGCATGTCATATTTACGTAATTTTTCAACCAGCGTGGTACGCCGCATGTTCAATCGTTTTGCTGCGTGAGCTACTACACCATTGCATTCATTTAATGCCTGACGTATCAAATCAACTTCCAACACATTCAAATACTCTTTCAAATCCATACCCTGCTTTGGCAACTGTGCCAGCGCACTAGTAACAACCTCACAAGCGCCGACAAGTTCAATTGATTCAAATTGTTGCTCTTCTGCTAAAGTGATCGTTTCAATATCATCGATTATTTGTTCAGGAATCTTATAGTGTTGAAATTTTTCGGGTAACCCGGTTGTATCGACTAATCCTTTCGGGTTGATAATAGCCAATCGTTCAATCAAGTTTGCTAACTCTCTGACATTACCCGGCCATTCATGCTGCATCAGCATGGTTAAAGCAGCATGAGTTAATCGCACCGAGCCACGATTAGATGCTTCCATACGAGTAATAAGATCAGTTACTAATAACGGTATGTCTTCAGTCCGATTTTTTAACGCCGGTATTTCAATAGGAAAAACATTTAATCGGTAAAACAAATCTTCTCGAAACCGATTTGCTTTAATTTCATCTTCAAGACAGCGATGCGTTGCAGCAATAACCCGTACATCGCAATGGATAGTTTTGTTGCTACCCACGCGTTCAAAGGTACGCTCCTGTAGTACTCGTAATAACTTAACCTGCATAACCAAAGGCATATCGCCAATTTCATCCAGAAAAAGCGTCCCACCCTCCGCCATTTCAAAGCGTCCTTGCCGGGTATTTAACGCCCCAGTAAAAGCGCCTTTTTCATGACCAAACAACTCACTTTCCAATAATTCACCGGGAATGGCACCGCAATTAATAGGTACAAATGACTTGTCTTTTCGAAAAGATGCATCATGTAAAGCGCGGGCAACTACTTCTTTTCCGGTTCCCGACTCGCCCAGAATCAAAACTGTCGCATCCGATTCTGCAACTTGATCAATCAACTTACGGATAGCAACAATAGCGGGACTTTTACCTTTAAGTCTTTCAATTAAAGACAAACGCCGATCACGATCTTCATGTGTAATAATAGCCGTTTCTGCCGATGGTACAGGCAGCTTATCCAGCATTGGCTTCAGCACAGCATAGGTAGTAGGCCATTCCAGTATGTGAGCTACGCTACGAGTAATTACGCTAGAAATATGCTGTAGAGTTCCTTTATTAATTAACAAAACGACCGGGGTTTTATTCGCCCGCCCGACAATATCGCTGAGAACGGTAGCTTGCTTTTCAATGCCCTCACCAACAAAAACCACAGATAACGGGTTGGCTCGTCTAAAATGAGATACGTAGTCTCCAGAACCCGTTGTTTCTATAAAGCATTCCATAAACTGCAGTACTGTCTCCAGTTGCTGAATTCTTGTTTTATTATCGTCAATTAACAAAATATGCGGCAAGGTCATCTTCACTCTCATTACTTACTTGATGTTTAGGTACTGTCCATCAAAGACAGGAAAAAGTCGCACTTACTCGGCGGCGAAAATGAACTACCATAGATACGCAAACTAAATTTAAAAGACGTCATAAAGCCCAAAAATTATAATCAACGATTATCATGGTGTGATAAATCACCAGCCACGAGTCGAGTAACCACCTATTTTGTTTAATTATTTTTGACAACGTTAATGACTGAATTAGAATCATGTCAAAATTCTCTTTATTTCATAGTGGTTTAAAAACATTACTTCCGTGATTTACACAAAAAATTACACTGCAACTGACATCCACGCTTGACAAAAAAATCTCATCATAGACACTAGGTCTGTTTTCACAACCCCAGAGTACACTTTCTTTGAACGATATGTCACTTGGTGTGCTGTTTAGCATACTTGCCGCCATGCTTATTCTTTCCGCTTTTTTTGCTGGCTCAGAAACCTCTTTAATGTCTTTAAATCGTTATCGTTTAAGGCATCTGGTAAAGCTAAAACACCCCGGTGCAATAAAAACACATAATTTACTGCAAAGACCAGACCGTTTACTTGGCCTGATTTTACTCTGCAATAATTTTGTTAATAATTTCGCTGCCTCAATAGCCACAGTCATTGCGATTAAGCTCTACGCTGATGAAGAATCCATTATCGCTATCGCTACCGGGATTCTAACTATCGTGATGCTTATTTGCTCCGATGTAACACCAAAAACGCTAGCCTCTATCAAGCCGGAGTTGCTTGCTTTTCCTGCTGCTTGGATCTATACACCCTTATTAAAAATTTTTTATCCCATCGTTTGGTTCGTCAATTTATTTGTTAACTTATTACTACGAGTCGTCGGTATCGATGTTAAAAAAAATCGCCATGACGCGCTCAATAAGGACGAATTAAAAAGCATTATTAGCGACTCAGAAAGTTTAATGCCAGTCCGTTACCAAAAAATGCTCATGGGCATACTTGATCTCGAATCAGCAACTGTTGAAGACATCATGACACCCCGTAATGAAATTATAGGCATAGACCTTGAATTAACTATCGAGGACATCATTAACCAGATAAAATTCAGCCCGCATACCCGATTACCCGTTTACAAAACCAGTATAGACAGAATCATAGGCTTTATTCATTTAAGAAAAATACTTGCATTGATTAATCAGGATGATTTTGACAAGCAAACCATCATAAACAGTCTGGATAAACCATCATTCAGTCCGGAGAGCACCCCAGTACACGTTCAAATGCATCGCTTTAAACATGAAAAAATCCGTATAGCTCTAGTTGTTGATGAATATGGCGATGTACAAGGACTAGTTACACTAGATGACTTATTGCAAGAAATAGTAGGGGAACTGATCACCGATGACATTACTGTGAGAGCTCAAAGTGACGGTAGTTTTCTGGTTGATGCTAACATTACCATTCGAGAATTAAATCGCGTCATGCAATGTTCACTACCTACAGAAGGTCCCAAGACACTCAATGGACTGATCATCGAATTTATGGAAACCATACCTGAAATCGGAACCAGTATTAAATTGAATGGATACTTGTTAGAAATTATAAAACGGGATGAAAACAGCGTTAAACTGGTAAAATTTCTACCACCAAAATAAGCTTTACCTCACGGTTCGCTAATTTCAAACCCAGTTCATGAAATTATGGCAAACTAGCCCAATTTGCCATGAACACAGCACCTACCATAACAAGAATTGAACGGTCGGACGACGTACCCCTGTTATTAGCACAAATGGAGAAAATGGAGGTGGCGGCATTGCTGGACAAGCATTTTCCGACGCACGGGAACTGACAGGGACTGAGCCTTGGGCAGATTGTGGTTGTATGGCTGGCCTATATCCTGAGCAAAGGTGACCACCGCCTCAATTCCGTGCAGGGCTGGACTGTTGATGACACTGGATATTTGCTTGAAAACGACAGGCCTGCGTGAACTGGATTTTAGCGATGACCGTCTGTGCATGGTGCTGAATTACCTTGGTCAAAACGATGGTCCGTGGGCAGCATACGAGTCAGAACAGAACACCACCACGATACGCGTTTACAACATAAAGGCGCGACGAATACGCATCGACAGCTCAACAGCGCAAGCCTTTGGGGCCGGACGGGGTATGTTGCCCCGTCCGAAACGTTTGAAGACTTCGGGAACGTTGCGATGGTCTCTAAACGTTGCAACGGGGTATATACCCCGTCGCGCGTTCGGATAAAGAACTGGACTTGCTGTTTGAATTTGCAGGCATGGTTGGTGAAAAACACTACGTCGATAAGCCGAATTTCAAAGCCCGATAGTGTTGACACTAAAACTTACATTATCGTAAGCATTTTAACCAATGTACTTTAGTCTAATCTGGTAAGACACTTTCACTACACACAAGAAAAGCTAAATTTATGGCAACATAAAGACAGAAAGTTACGAATCCTGATTTAGGAAAGCCGAACCGCCGAGTGTGACCCATCAAGGTCATGTAAGGAGGTTCGGCTTTTTTGTTGGGTGCTTAAATCTTTCTTTTTTACTTTGGAGAACACTATGAAAACCATGAATTATATGAATAAACACAAAATTCGCCACTCCTTAGCCTGCGTAGTAGCAGCCGCAGTGTTAGGTGGCGGGGTAGCTCATGCAGGACCACCTGCGTGCAATACCCGTGTTAATAATACTTTCAACAAATTGTTGGAATGTGTAACCATCGAAGGGGTTAGCAGCCATCTGAATGCTTTACAGACAATTGCTGATACTCACGGTTCGCTAATTTCAAACTCAGTTCATGAAATTATGGCAAACTACTCCAATTTGCCATGAACACAGCACCTACCATAACAAGAATTGAACGGTCGGACGATGTACCCCTGTTATTAGCACAAATGGAAAAAATGGAGGTG
>CANNNV010000182.1 GCA_947506155.1 Methylococcaceae bacterium | reverse complement strand
TATCATTTTTTTAGATGTAAAGCCTAAAATTTCAGGCATAAAATCATCGCTGGGTTATGGTGTTTTTTATATTGGCCACGAAAAACACTACATGTGGTATTTTTAATAATTGCCAACCACTAGAAAAAATGAGCGAACGATGAGTTATAATATTTTTATAAAAAACAGAACACAGTAATCACTAGAAATCCGTTAATACGACACCGATACATTGACTGCCCGTTTCTTGCAACGATTCTTTAAGCAATTGCAAATCATTGAGCCGGGTTTTGTGTTGTCGAGCCACTAAAAGAGCGCCGCCACACAAAGAAGCGATAATTTGCGCATCTATACCTTGCCCTACCGATGGCGTATCGATCAGGATGACGTCAAATTGTGCTTGCAATTGTTGTAGGCAGCCTTTTAAGCCTCTACTGATCAATTCGACTGGATTGGGCGGAACGGTGCCAGAAGGCAAAATCGATAAATCTCGGAAAGCCGGAATTCGTGACACTACTGTTAAATCGGCTCGATCGGCTAACACATCCGACAAGCCATAACCGCCTTCTAGCTTGAATAAGCTATGCTGCCGAGAATGTCGCAGATCAGCATCGATTAATAAAGTTCGTTCACCCAACTGAGAAAAAACAATCGCCAAGTTGGCCGCCATGTTGCTACGTCCTTCACCACGGCCGGGACTTACTAATGCTAACGTTTTATGTACATCGATAAACCAACGTAGCATCAATTGCCCCCGCACTGCTCGTAACGCCTCCACTTGACGGCTAAAGGGCTGATAGGCTGCGACTAGTTCTCTACTGAAATGCTCTTCACTAACTCCCAGAAATGGATAATCAAATTGATACGATAAAGCTTTTTGTATGTCGTCATCGTTAATCAAGCCTAGCGCTTTTGCTGCATTGCCAAAATGCATACCTTCCTGTTTTTGTAAAGCGATAATTCGCTCGGCATCACTAGCGCTGATTTTCCCTGCATCCAGTAGTAATGCTCCCATCGAAGCCGTATTTTCTGTTTTGGTCATGATAGTTTCTGTGACTTCCATATTTATGCGCCGCCATCGGTATTGTTAAAATCAAATAGCCAGGACATACGCTTTGGATTATGAGCTGAGGTGGAAGTAACGGTGAACACAGGAACAGCCAATAGCTCCGAAATATCAAAAGCAGATCGCACCCGACGATCCATCAACTCTGCCAGTAACGTCGAGCCTACACCTAACATGCTTCCCAAAAAAAACGATAAGATCATATTCAATAGCACGTTAGGCTTGGCAGGCTTTTGCGGAGGAAGAGCGGAACTAAGTACGGCGATATTGGTTTGGCTCATTTCACTCTCCATACGGCTTTGCACCGCACGCTGCATAACGGCGTCGTATGCCCTCTGTGCGTTTTCCACCTCACGATTAAACACCCCTATTTCATCGTATTGTTTTTTCAGTTCCAGTACTTTAATTTTCTGTTCAGTCAGCGCATCCGTTACTATCTTGTCACGTTGGCTAGAAGAAACAACCCCGCCGGTGATGCCGCTTAATACCATATTAATTTCAGACTGAATTTTCTGTTGCAAACTGCTTACTTCAGCTTTCGCTTGTTTGTATAGAGGATGATTGGTATCTACCCGTTTAGACAGTTCGGCAAAACGCGCTTCTGCTCTCGCCAGTTCTGACTTGAGCGATTGGATCAACGGATTACCCAAAACTTCATTTAGGGATTCAGATGATCCCCCTTGTCTAACAGTGGCCGTCAGCAAATTTTTTCGAGATTGCAATTCGCCCGTACGTGACTGGCTTTCCACCAACTGGCGTGATAGTTCCATCAGGCGGGTATTTTCCATATCCAGATGACCATCAGTTGCGACGATACCATGTTGCTGTTGATAAGTAGACAGTACAGACTGCGCATACTCCAAATGTTCTCGCAATAAGGCCATTTGCGAGTCGAACCAGTCCGCTCTCAATTTAGCCGGTTGGGCGCGCAATTCGATGTCAGTTTGTATGTAGGCATCCGCAAAGGAATTAGCGATAAGTGCGGCAAATTGTTGGGAAGTGGAAGAAAAGTCAACTTGCATCAGACTACTCTCACGAGAAGGCCTTATTTCCAGTTTTTTTAATAACAAATCCGCAGCGTAATCTCTGATATCACCAACATTTCCAGCTTTTGAAAATTCTTCTTCAAAACGCGGAAATTCCTGCTGCATTTGAGGATTGTTGGTCAGATTTAGTTTGTCCACAACTTTTCGTGCTACATTATGACTGGCAATTACATCAACTTGCGTCGCGATATACCCAGGCAGCAGTTGTATCGGCAAGGCTTGACCTGTTACAGGATCGATGCTGCGTTGCTCAACCACGATTGAAGTTGTGGCGACATATTGCTTGGGTAACGACAGACTCACTACCAATGTCGTGATAACTGTCATCATCAATGCCGAAAGAGCAATCCATCTGCGCGACCAGAGTATGTTAATAAATTGATAAAAATTCATGCTATTCCTTGTGTTTATTGACTATCTGAATTACGCAAAATCATTTCTAGATATTCATTACATTAAAACCAACGCTCACCAACATAAATCACATCATCTTTTAATACGGTATCGCCCAGCTCCACATCAACATCTTGTAAAACACCACTTCCGTTCTTACGTTTAATGATGATGCCATTTTCAGTGCCGCGCAAGGTCAAACCTCCTCCAATCGGCAAGGCTCTCTCTACCGAAATCCCTGGTTCAATACGATAGCTACCGGGATGTTGCACTTCACCATAAATATAAAACAAAGGGGCCTTAGGTACGTAGACGACATCGCCTTGGTGCATCTTAAATGGCGATATGCTATTGGCATCTTCCAGATAATCCAGCAAATTCAGTTTTTGTCTTTGAGGCTTACCGTTTATAGTGCGGGTTATCAATACCTTATTGTCGCCCAATTCGTGTATGCCTCCGGCCATAGCGATCAAATCGATTATTGAACTATCAGAATCCAGAGGATATCGCCCCGGTCTATTGGCATAGCCCAGAACCGAGACCTGTTGACTGACATGTGTCAACACAGTGGCATTAACCTGAGCGTCGTGGATAAAACCACCACCGATTAATTTCACGGCAATATCTTCCTCAAGTTCCATAGTGGATTTTCCGCTCACCGCTATTTCACCGATCAGCGGAAAAGTAATTCGGCCGTCAGCCGAAACACGGGATTCAGTTCTTAAATCATCATGACCGTACACAGATATGCGTAAGACATCATCTGGGCCAATGTTATAGGCCGCAAAGCTTTGCTGGATAGGCAGCAATAAAGCCAGCAACAATAGTGCTTTTACGTTAGTATGCATTTTTATCCTTGATTATCACGCCGATAGTTTTAAAAATAATCAATAGGTCAAGAAATAACGACCAGTTGCGCAAATAATTTAGATCGAAGTCAATCCGATGCTGCATTTTGTCCACTGTGTCGGTTTCACCGCGACAACCATTGATCTGCGCTAGACCGGTAATACCGGGTTTTACCTTATGCCGGATCATATATCCTTTGATTTGGCTGCGATACATTTCGTTGTGGCTAATAGCATGCGGTCTGGGGCCTACAATACTCATATGCCCTTGTAGTACATTAATAAACTGCGGCAATTCATCCAAAGAAGTTTTTCGTAAAAAACCTCCAAAACGAGTGACTCTCGGATCAGATCGGGTTGCCTGATTAACTTGTTGTCCATCTTCAGTTACAGTCATGCTGCGAAATTTATAGACTATAATTTTCCTGCCATCTAAACCATAACGATGCTGTTTGAATAGCACTGAGCCTGGCGAGCTGAGTTTTACACCTAGGGTAATTAACAGCATCAATGGAGTCATCAACAATAAAATCAATAACGATAACACCACATCGCTGATTCGCTTAGTCGTAGCATTGGTACCAACAAACGGACTTTGGCAAACTGCCACGATAGGAATGCCCTTTATAGATTTGACATTAGCTTGAATTAAATCAAACAAAAATAAATCTGGAACAAAATAAATAGACGCAGTGGTATCACGTAACTCATCCAATAATAATAAAATCCTTGGTTGTGCAGACATGGGCAAAGCGATATAAATATGTTGTACGTTATTGGCTTTAACAAATTCGACAGCTGATGTAATACTGCCCAGCAATTCTTCTGGTTGTTGCCATTTTTTTGACAAACGTTCCGGCCAACGGTCATCAAAAAAACCCATGAAAGTACCACCCAGTAAAGGTTTTCTTTTAAATTCGTTGGCCAATTCGAGGCTTAAATCGCTAAGCCCAATAATGATTGCATGATCAGCCTCATTCTTGAAAAATGACCATCGACGCTGCAACTGCAAGCCCTCCACTATTTCTTTCCAAAAAGTTTTATTAGACATGACTCCAGTCCTTTTAAGGTGTTTTTTCACACCACGTTTATTTTTCTTGAGTTTGGCTAAATTACAAGTGTGAGCCAAATCAACCAGTAATATCGCCATCTGCGCAATAGTTACGTCTCGAAAAATAGACCAATCCTCATAATTAACCGCTATAACCATGCCGCTATAAATAGCTCGAATATCGCTGGCGATGTAGTATTCAGACACTTCTTCTTTGATGTTAACGTCAGGATGTGCCGCTCGTAACGCTGCCATCACTACCGCGTATAAATTCTGATTGTACCGGATTATGGGGGGTAGTTAAATTTGACATGTGATTAATTTTGTTAGATACCGTATTTAGTGGTTACAACTAAAATCATGGTGGTGTCTCATGAAAACAACCCCACGCGACAAATGCTCAATTTGCCTCCCTTTTGAAAGAAGTACCTATGACGAAATCACCAAAGATAGCAAAAAATTCCGCAG
>CANNNV010000181.1 GCA_947506155.1 Methylococcaceae bacterium | reverse complement strand
TAAATTTACAAGGAGAATCGATGCGGAAAAAAATGAATTCCTTGACTCAAGTTGAACACTTGGAGTAAAAATTCACTTCCACCGATGCGTTAGGTTTTAGGTGTTCAAGTTCGGCCAGAATCACTGTTCAAATTAATCAGAATACGCAATGCTCCGGTGTAGCTGGGAGACGCTCCCTTCGGCTTCGCTCAGGACAGGCAAAACCTTTGCCCAGAACGACCCGCAATTACAGGGACAGGCCGGGGTCATCAGCGTTTTACACACCCATTCGCGCTGCTTGGATTATCATCCGCATGTGCATGTGGTCATGCCTGCGGCGGCTATTGATGCCGATGAACGGCTGTGGCGCACGAAAACCAGCAAAACCGACAAATCCTACCTGTTCAATCACAAAGCCTTGGCGAAAGTGTTCCGCGCCAAACTGCTGGCGGGCATTCGCGAAGAAGGTCTTGAGCTTCCGGCCTGCTACCCGAAAATCTGGGTGGTTAATGTCAAGTCCGTCGGCAGCGGCGACAAGGCACTGATCTATCTGGGGCGCTATCTTTACAAGGGCGTGATCCAGGAAAAGGATATTATCGCTTGCCGGGATGGCTTGGTCACTTTCCGCTACCAAGACGGAAAAACCAAGCAGATAAAAACCCGAACGCTGCCAGGGGCTAAGTTCTTATGGTTGATATTGCAGCATGTGTTGCCAAAAGGCTTCCGGCGCACTCGTAACTTCGGCTTTTTGCATTCCAATAGCAAGCGACTGTTGGAGTTACTTCAGCAACTGCTCAAGTTAAAGCCGGTTAAGACACTGATGGGGTTGGCAAAACGCCCCCAGATCAAGTGCCCTTGTTGCGGCGGTGCCATGCGGATTGTGCAAACGCGAATTCCACCCCTGCTGGCATTCGGACGGCTTGTGCCATCCGGCTAATAAAGTGGAGAAGCAACCGGTTATGTAACTGCATCCATCATTCCGAGCGGGCTAAAAATCGGCATTTTTACGCCGAGGGTCGCGCTTGACTAAAAAAGGCTGTTATTTGCCTTAAAATCTTCACCATCTGCTAAAGGCGTTACCAAAGCAACGCGTCTGGCTTGTTCTTGACTATTGTGGTTATAGATTCCTCGCCACAACCGATAAATTTCGAAAAGATATTTTCTTATATAAAATCGGCCTTCCGATTTCCACCGGGCTTGTCCAACAACCGGTTCAGATTGTGGTTCGCTATCGCTCTCACAATCTAACCTTATTCGTTAGGCTCGGTTGATAAGTTTTGTTGGGGTTCGCAAGCTTACCCCAGCACTACGCGCTACATCATTCCTTGAATTTCAAGAATTCTTATCGAAGCCTCTTTTAATGTCATATCATACAATTCAAGTGCATATTCATCATCAATAACAATATTAAAAGCCTCTTCAATATCATTAAATGGTTCTGTGCCTTCAATTACATCTGGAGGATTATCCGTTGACCACATCAAACATAATTGTTCGGAGTCGAAAGAATTCTCTGGATACTGCTTCCGATGCTTATTGTAAATTCCGTATAGAATATCAAATGTTTTTTCTAGTTCTGACATGATTTTAGTAATACAGTGAACGATGAAAGCCTAACGCAAAGCTCAGCGGCGGAGCATTAGCGGAGTCCGCTGGAGCGTCGGGTTAGGCGGGTTGATGCTTCAGCCACTTCTAATAAGTAACGAAGAGCCTTATTTACGGCTTCATCGTTAGGAAAAGCCTCTGCAATATCTGGTTCTAGGAGTACGACATTTGTTTCGTCTTTTATGCGACTTGCATATTTGCCGCGTACAATTTCACCTAAATCTGACCTTTTATATTCTGGTCTAAGTTCATCCAACATACTCGATTTACCTTTCTTCATAAATTTGCCTTTCAACATTTGTTGCTAATTGTGCAGATATAATACGAACCGCGTTTTCCCTTTCAGTGTGAGATATCGCAAGCAATCTACCCTGAGAGGAAACGCCAAATGTTACGAAACGTATCTCGTTATCTGAATGGTCGGGGTCGTGAGCAGTTGCTGAAAACGAGTCGCGCAATGCGCTAGACGCCTCCTCAAAAGCAACGCCGTGCTTACGTTGGTTTACTATAGCTTTTTTACTATCCCATTCAAAATGCACGATTTAAACCTCAATAAGCCAGTCAAGTAGGGTGGGCTAATGCCGTTATCATTTGCCTACGCTGAATTGGCGTAATCGGTGGGCAAGCAAAAAAGAAGCTTGCCAACCTGGCTAAATGTATGATTGCAAGACTTGACCCCATGCTTTTTTGCAACGGGGTATATACCCCGTCGCGCGTTCGTTAGCCCCATGAAACGTTGAACTCGAAGAATGGAAACTGCTGCCCTTGGATTTCCTCTTTTCCGATACCGAGTAGTTCGATTTCATAGTCAGTACCTTCGGCGGTGACCGACTTCTTTTTGTTGCTTTCGAGATCGAAGGTTAGCGTTGCTGTTGCTGTTTGATCGGTGGGTGTGGTCACCGAGACTTGGCGAATTTTGGCGGTCGGGGTGTCGGCCTTTTCAACATACTCTTGAACGTTCGGGCAGATTTGAACGGTGACATTTCGCACGGAATACGGCACATGCAGTTTGACAACAATTTTGTCAGCGATCTCCAGTGACGGATTAAACGGCGACGCAACGACCTTGATTTTCTTGTTCATGAATAGTCCTTGATGTGTGGAAGATGAAGCATGGGGCTAACGTAAAGCTCAGCCGACGCTTGGAGCGTAGCGGAAAGCGGTCGGCTGGAGTGCCATGTTAGACCTGAGAATAACCCTCTAAGCCACATTGAGCATTTTGTTTGCGTAATCTTTGCCCGATGTTGGCGGAGGCAAAAACTTGCCACTTTGTACATACAACGTAATAGTTTCATCGACTATTTCACAAAGCTCAGAGAAAACTTGTTTTTCGTCATTGCCGTGACAGCCACCATAAAAAAGTCCCGGACAACTCCCAACAAAGCATTGGTCTTCATCTGACCATTCCACTATTTTTACATAACAGTATTTTTCATTCATTTTTTCGACTCCTCAATGGCAGCCTCGACAGCTCTTTCCTGATATTTTTTGGCATCATCGCCTGATTTTCCAGAGATAACCACTGGCTTCATCACAACCGGATGGACAAAATTTCTATGACTTCCTTTTCCGCCTCGGTTTACGAAGCCAGCTTTTTCAAGTTCGCTGATTAACGCTCTAATTTTTTTGGGCATTTCTATTGTTTTTTCGTACTTTTGATTCCTCGCCGCAACCGACAAAATCCGAAAAGATATTTTCTTATATTAAGTCAACCTTCCGATTATTGCCGGGCTTGTCCAACAACCGGTTCAGATTGTGGTTCGCTAGCGCTCACACAATCTAACCTTATTCGTTAGACTTGAACTTCAACGAAGGAGCTTGCAGAATGCGGCATCGGAATATATTGCCCCTCTTCTTTAAGCCCTTCAATGTGGAACTCGATAGCCTCTTGAATAAGTTGCAGAACCTCTTGCGATGATTCGCCTACAGCTATGCAGCCGGGGAGATCAGGGACATAGGCACCAAAGCTTGTTGGGCCTTCCTCAATAACAACCATATAACGCATATAAACCTCTACTACTTAAGTCCTGCTTGTTTCAGAACGTTGATAAGTGTTCCCGGAGGAACATCTACGCTGGGTTTTCCAGCAACAGTAACCGTACCGGATTTAATTGGATGGTGAAATTGGCGATGACTTCCTTTTTGCCGGACTTGCTGCCAACCATCCAACTCAATTGCTGCAATAAGGTCTTTAATTTTCATGCGGCGAGTTTAACACGATTTATCTTAATGCTTAACTGGGAACATGCCTAACGTCCCTTTGACCTAAAGGTTAGGCCAAATGTGTGATTGCAAGACCTGACCCCATGCTTTTTTTCATGCTTTTTTTAGGCTGATGTTGGAATGTTAGAACTGCCCCCGTCTTTGTTTGACACCAAGAATTCACCCAATACCTCTGGATGTTTGGCGACGATTTTTAGTAATGTTTCAGCTGCACCGGAGGGATGACGACGCCCCTGCTCCCACTGCTGTAAAGTACGGGAGGAAATGTGTAATGCTTTTGCAAACTGAGTTTGGGATAAGCCGCATTTTACTCGTGTGGCAACTATTTCATTAGGTTCAATGACATAGGATGCACCGTGGCGGCCTAATTTAACATCCCGAATGGCGGCAAGCAGCTCCTCGCCAACGTTTCGTTTGGCATCCCTTTCCAGCAGTTCTGTTTCGTTAATGGGCATGTCCAATTTCCTCGGCAATTTGTTTGAGTAGGTGGGCTGAAATATTCTCTTTTGTACTTTTGGCATAAATAACCAGCAAAACCAATGCGCCGCTTTCAAGGCGTGCGGTATAAATGACCCTTACGCCACCACGTTTTCCAGAACCATAACGTGACCAACGGATTTTCCGGCAGCCACCTGAGCTTGGAACAACATCTCCCGCTTCCGGATTTACAGCAAGAAAAGCAGTAAATTTCGTATGCTCTTCTTCCGACCAGTAATCAGGCCATAGCTTTGTGAACAAGGGGGATTCGATAATGGTCAGCATTTTTTGATCATACGCCAATGACGCACAAATCGCAAATGTTCAATCGGATTGCCTAACGTAAAGCTAACCGGGCGCGCGGCCCACGGAAACCCGAAAATAATAAACCGCCAAATGGCAGCGCTCCGGTTGAGCGGAATGTTAGGCTGGATGTGTGATTGCAAGACCTGACCACATGCTCTCCACACTTTTTTGCTCGCTGGGCGGCAGGACCAGTAATAGAGAGTTGCTCAGCACGGCTGACTGTCAATCGAGTACTGATTTCATGAAGCGCAACACCGATGCTGCCAAAATGGCGGCCCAATGAGCCACTTAAATCAATAAAGCCCATG
>CANNNV010000180.1 GCA_947506155.1 Methylococcaceae bacterium | reverse complement strand
CCTCACGGGTTGACCGCTTGGAAAGACAAGCACCTAATTTTTTAAAGATAGCAAACGTAATAGGAGCTGCATGAGCTGGGTCGGCTAACACCGACGCGCTATCCCTCCCCGACCTAAAGGACGGGGTATCTCGCGCAAAAACCGATGAAATAAGTGATATTTTGGCAAATAAAATTTGTAAAGATCTAAATTTAAAGCCAATTAAATAAAACCTGAGCCTTACGGCTTTGAGATATGATTTTAGGGGAGATAAAACAATGTACTTCTTAGTGACTTTTGTCGTAATGTTGGTGGTCATCGCCATCATGGCAGTTGGTGTTATTTTTGGCAGACGCGCAATCAAAGGCTCCTGCGGTGGCGGCATGAGCAAAGCGGAATGCGTGTGCATAGAAAAATGTGACAAAAGAAAGAAAATGGAAGCAGAGGCCAATTTACTAGGGTCGTAGAGAAAAATAACAATAATAATCAGGAGTTCATCATGCTGGCAAAAATTACTGTTGCAGATTATATGACTAAGAAATTAGTCACCTTGACTCAAGACACCCCGGTGATCGATGCGGTCAAGAAAATGCTGGATCATAAAATTACCTGTGCGCCGGTTATCGACAGCAAAGGTCATCTAATCGGGATGTTTTCTGAAAAAGATGGCATGAAAGTTTGTTTAGACAGTGTTTACAATCAGGGCGTCAGCGGGAAAGTCGGTGATTACATGACCACGGAAACGGTCAGTGTCGAGGCGGACTTTAGCATTGTTGACTTAGCTGAGAAATTTCAAAAATCCCTCGTTAGAAGTATTCCTGTTTTCGAAGATGGCGTCTTTGTTGGTGTGATCAGTCGTACCGACGTTTTAAAAGCGCTGGTTTCGATTTAACATGAGCACAAAGCGTAGTCCTGATAAGCAAAGCTTTTATTGGCATGACTACGAAACCTTTGGTATAGATCCACGTAAAGACTGGCCGGTGCAGTTTGCCGGCCTTCGTACTGATTTGGATTTTAATGTCGTAGACGAGCCCTTGGTTGTTTACTGTAAGCCAGCGGCAGACTGTCTGCCTCATCCTGAGGCCTGCTTGGTTACCGGAATTACCCCGCAACTGGCTGAACAAAAAGGCGTTCCCGAGGCTGAGTTTATCCGCCTGATTCATGATCAATTAATTCAGCCCAATACCTGTACGTTGGGCTACAACAGTCTGCGTTTTGATGATGAGGTTACTCGCAATTGTTTGTATCGCAATTTTTATGACCCTTATGCCCGGGAATGGCAAAACGGTAATTCGCGCTGGGATTTAATCGATGTACTCAGAGCCGCCAGGGCCTTGCGCCCTGAAGGCATAAACTGGCCGGATAATGAGCAGGGCAGTCCCAGCTTTAGGCTGGATCAGCTCACGCGATCGAACAATATTGCCCATGAAGCCGCGCATGACGCGCTCTCCGATGTTTATGCGACGGTAGCTATCACCCAGCTAGTAAAGCAAGCCCAGCCTAAGCTCTATCAGTTCTTGTTGCAACACAGACTCAAAGCCGAGGCGCTGGACTTGCTACAGTTGGGCAGTTTCAAACCGGTGGTTCATGTGTCAGGAAAATATGCCGCTGTAAGAAACTGCCTAGCGATAGTGTTGGCTATTGCTAAGCACCCTAGTAATAGCAATGGCGTGATCGTTTACGATCTGTCCATCGATCCTGAGCCTATGCTCAGTTTGTCGGTTGAAGAGATTCAGCGGCGGATTTTTACTGTAACAGCTGATCTGCCCGAAGGCGTGGCAAGAATTCCGTTAAAAACCGTACATATTAACAAATGCCCGGTACTGGCGCCGATCTCGGTTATCAGGCGGGAAGACGCAGAGCGTCTGGAGCTGGATTTGGGCTTATGCAATCAGCATATCGACCGGATTAAAGCCGTTACTGGTTTGGCTGAAAAGCTGGCTGCGGTGTTTAGCGGGCAGGTTTATGCAGAACACGATTCGGATCCCGATCTGGAAATATACAGTGGTGGTTTTTTTTCCGATAACGATAAAAAGCAAATGACCAAGATCAGGTTGATGGCGCCGGAGCAATTGGCCGTGTCTGTTTTTAATTTTACCGACAGTCGTTTGCCGGAAATGTTGTTCAGATACCGGGCAAGAAATTACCCGGAAACGCTGAATACCGAGGAGCGTGTCAGATGGAATCAGTTTTGTGTTGACCGTTTAACTGGTCGTCAGCCGGGCGCTAGTATTACATTAGGGGCTTATTTTAGTCGTTTGCAGGAATTACGCAGCGCTGGACAGGCAAATATAGTGATTATTGATGCGCTGGAAGTCTATGGGTATGACAAAATGCAGAAGCTGGGCTTGAAAAATTGGTAGTGGCTTACTTTTCAATAATAGGATAAAGTTTGGTAAGCCAGATGGTATCCAAAATTACAGATTTAACACACGTCTGCTTACATCAGCAACAGCAGTTCGTCAAAAATCTTTCCATTGGTTGCTAGAATTTGTTTCGGAAATATGCCTAGCTTACCTTGGAAATCAGTCACCGTAGCGCCGGCTTCTAGCGCAATCAAAGCGCCTGCGGCAACATCGTACAAATTTAATTCCTGCTCCCAAAAAGCATCTACCTGCCCATCCGCAACCAGACATAGATCAATTGCCGCAGAACCAAAACGGCGCTGCCCGGTGGTTATTTCAGCGATTCTGCAAAAACGTTCCAGGTTATTGTCTTTCAAGTAAGCGCGTAAACAGGCGAAGCCGGTCGCAATCATCGCATCTGCCAGATTGCTTTCAGTGGAAACATTAATGCGTTCGCCATTTTTCCAGGCTCCCTTGCCTTTTTCTGCCGCATAATAATCATCCAATGCTGGCGCGTAGACTGCGCCGAAGATCAGTTCCTGATCAATTTCCAGTGCGACACTGATGGCCCAAAAATACTGGCCTCTGGAAAAAGAGTGGGTTCCATCAATCGGGTCGACGATCCAGCGGCTAGTTTGGTTGGCGCTTTGTCCGCTCTCTTCTCCCCAGAAACCAAATTGCGGGTAACGGCTGGCGAGGGCTGCTTGTAAAAAAGCTTCAACCGCCACATCGGCATCAGTGACCAGATCACGGGGGCTTTTCTTGATGACTTCCAGCTTTTTCAGATCTTTAAAATGGCTCATGGCGAGAGCGCCGGCTTCACGGATGATGCTTTCGAGAATGGAAGATGAAATGGGCATTTATAGTAACCTTGTCGTAGCGGGTAAAATGGAAGTTTGATTATTTCGCGCGAACCATAGCCTTTGTCGGTAATTTTTTCAAGCTATATTGGCTAGCATCATCGGTACGTTACCTACAGGATTTGAGGTATGATTCAACCGACGAGTGTAAATTACTCAGTTTTATTCAAAATTGGAGATTACCATGCAATTTGTTCCCATGTTATTACCCAGCCTGATTCAGGCTCTAGCTAACGCGATAGAAACCGACGCTGATGAAGTGACTGCCCTTGATCAGGCTATCGGCGATGGCGATCATGTGATTAATTTGCAACGAGGTATTAAGGCGCTGATGGCTCAACGCGATGAATTGGCGGAGCTAGATTGGGTTTTGGCCTGGCAGAAAATAGGCATGATACTGATGACGGAGGTGGGCGGCGCGTCAGGTTCTTTGTACGGAACTTTGTTTGTTGCAATGAGCAAGGCGGCTCGCGAACAGCCCTTGAATGTGCAAACGTTTGCCGATATTTTCAGCATTGGCGTGGACGCAGTAAAGCAGCGGGGAAAGGCGGACGCTGGAGAGAAAACCATGTTGGATGTGCTGATTCCTGTCGCGGCAAATATGCGTCTGGATGTATCTGATGGTCTGGCGTTAATTGAGGTGTTGGAAAATGTTGCGCGTACAGCAATAGCCGGTATGGAGTCTACCCGGGACATGCTGGCCACCAAGGGCCGCGCATCTTTTCTGGAAGAGCGCAGCCGGGGGCATATTGATGCGGGAGCTAAAACCAGTCAACTGATGATTTGCGCACTGGTCGAGGTGCTGACAAAGCAGTTAACAGCACCAGCGTAAGGCGGTGGTATGAACAGGGGCATCCCATAAGCGCAGTAATTCTTCGTCAAGCAAGCTCAGGGTGATTGAGCAACCCGCCATATCCAGCGAGGTGGTGTAGTTGCCAACCAGCGAGCGGCAGATATTAACACCACGTTTTTCCCAGAAGTTGGAGGCCAATTCATAAATTAGATGCAGTTCCATCAGCGGTGTCGCACCGAAACCGTTGATATGCAGTAAGGCTATTTGGCCTTTTTGCGGTTTCAGGTCGTCATCAATCATGCGTCCCAGATATTCGACAATTTTCGTGGCAGAACTGATTGCCAAACGTTCACGTCCTCGTTCGCCATGAATGCCTACGCCCATTTCGATTTCGTTATCGCTGATATCGAACGTGGGTTTCCCGAGTGCGGGAACCGTGCAACTGCTCAAAGCTACGCCCATAGATGCGGTTACAAGGCCGACTCTATCGCCCAAGGCTTTACAGGTCGCCAAATCGGCCCCAGATTCTGCGGCTGCGCCGACAATTTTTTCAACAATCAGCGTGCCGGCGACACCTCGCCGTCCGGTGCTATGGGTTTTGGGGAAAGAAACGTCGTCGCTGACTAATACGGTTTCGTGCGGACAATCCAGCATTTCAGCAGCGATTTCAAAATTCATTACATCGCCGGCATAGTTCTTAACGATGAATAAAACCCCGCCGCCGTTTTCGACAGCTTGCGCAGCTGCCAACATTTGATCGGGGGTCGGGGAGGTGAATATTTGGCCAGGGCAGGCAGCATCCAGCATGCCGAAACCGACCAAGCCGGTGTGCAGTGGCTCATGTCCTGAACCGCCGCCTGAGATCAGCGCAACTTTGCCGGGCGCAGTGGGCTTTATGCGCCGGACAAAGTGAGGTTGAGTATTGAGTTGGACTATATCGGCATGGGCCCTGGCAAAGCCGGATAGGCTTTCGGCTAACAAGGTGTCGGTGTTATTGATGAATTTTTTCATCAGTTTTTGCGCGAGATACCCCGTCCTTTAGGTCGGGGAGGGATAGCGCGTCGGTGTTAGCCGACCCAGCTCATGCAGCTCCTATTGCGTTTGCTATCTTTAAAAAATTAGGTGCTTGTCTTTCCAAGCGGTCAACCCGTGAGG
>CANNNV010000179.1 GCA_947506155.1 Methylococcaceae bacterium | reverse complement strand
GGGGAATGAGTAAATCGGTTATGCGTACTAATACTACGTGCTTCACTGAAAAATGAAGCTCGGTGCGGAGTGCCACCGAAGGTTTAGCATAGCTATTTTATGCAAACCGTAAAACTAGGCGATTAATGGCGATATGTCTTAAATATTGCCGTTTAATGTTACTCATAACCAGCCCTTATGTTGAACATAAGGGCTGGCGCTATATTACAGCGTAGTAACGTGATCGCCGTTACCGATTAACACCACATCGGCTGGACGCAAGGCAAAAATACCAACAGTGACGACACCAGTGATATTGTTGATAATTTGTTCCAGCTTGATCGGGTCGATAATCGATAGATTATGCACATCAAGGATTTCATTGTGATTATCGGTAATAAAGTTTTCCCGCCAAACTGGTTGTCCGCCCAGTTTAACCAGTTCTCTGGCGACATAGCTTCTGGCCATAGGTATGACTTCAACCGGCAGTGGGAATTTACCCAGCACATCAACGCATTTGCTTTCGTCGGCAATACAAATAAACTTTCTGCTGGCTGCCGCGATAATTTTCTCACGCGTTAACGCGCCACCGCCGCCTTTAACCAGGTATTTGTGTGGATTAACTTCGTCAGCTCCGTCCACATAAACATCCAGCGTACCTACTGCATTTAAGTCCAGCACCGGAATACCGATTTTTTTCAAGCGCTCGGTACTCGCGATGGAACTGGAAACAGCTCCCTCAATATCGGCCCTGAAATCAGCGAGATAATCGATAAAATGGTTAACCGTAGAGCCGGTGCCTACACCGATGATGGCAACATCTTTAATATAATGTAACGCGGCTGCTGCCACTTTTTGCTTTAGTTCATCTTGAGTCATGAGCCTGTCCTGAGTTTGTTAAGGTAAATAGCGCGTGATAATACCGCAGAACTGAAGATTACTCAGCTTATTTTCCTGCAACACGGCTTAAACAAATCTGCTTGCGCTTGGTGTTCCAGACTTAAATTCAACTTTATTAACACCGTTGTGCCGTGTCATGCTGAATTCTAATATAATGCCTGCTTATATATTTTCACTCCTACGAGACTGCCCTAATGTTTGATCCGAAATCCCTAGATGATATTGCCAACCGTTTGGCTAGCGCCATACCTCCAGGCTTGAGTAACTTGAAAGACGACCTGGAAAAAAGCTTCCAGGCCATTTTGCAGGGCGCCTTAGGCAAGCTGGATCTGGTAACCCGCGAAGAGTTTGAAGTGCAGAAGCTGGTCCTGGCAAAAACTCGCTCAAAACTTGAAGACCTAGAAAAGCGCGTCACCGAGATGGAACAACAGGTATTGAACACAGAAGATAAATAAGCCGGTTAAACGCCATGTCTGCTCTAGCGGTAGTTTACAGTCGCGGACGCTCCGGCATCGACGCGCCTTTAGTCACTGTTGAAGTTCACATTTCCAATGGCTTGCCGGCACTTAATATTGTCGGATTGCCGGAAACTGCGGTTAAGGAAAGCAAGGATCGGGTTCGTGGTGCCATATTGAATTCTCATTTCGAGTTTCCGATGCAGCGCATCACAATCAACCTGGCGCCCGCCGACTTGCCCAAAGAAGGTGGACGTTTTGATCTGGCGATTGCGCTGGGCATACTGGCGGCCTCCGGCCAGATTCCCTGCGCTCATTTACATCATTATGAATGTGTTGGCGAACTATCGCTAGGCGGTGACTTGCGGCCCATACGCGGCGTGTTACCGATAGCCATACAGGCCAGAAACAACCACCGGAAACTGATACTGCCGAAAGAAAATACCGCCGAAGCGGCGCTGGTTAAGGATATTGAAATTCTTCCTGCCCTGCATTTGCTGGAAGTCTGTTCCCATCTGACTGGACAGCATTTGATCCAGCTTGAGTTTCAGCAAGAAAAGCTGGTACTGCCGGCTACTGACCTGGATTTTTCCGATGTCCACGGCCAGTATCATGTTAAACGGGCTTTTGAAATCGCTGCCGCCGGTGCGCATAATTTAATCATGCTCGGTCCGCCCGGCACTGGCAAATCAATGATCGCCTGCCGTTTGCCGACTATTTTGCCGCAATTAACCGAGCAACAGGCGCAAGAAACAGCGGCGATAGCCTCGATCAGCGATCAAGGTTTGGATGTTGCCAACTGGCTCAAGCCTCCCTATCGCGCGCCTCATCATACTGCTTCGGCAGCGGCGCTGGTTGGCGGCGGCAGCAATCCCCGGCCCGGCGAAATATCGCTGGCGCATAACGGCACGTTGTTTCTCGATGAACTGCCTGAGTTCGACAGAAAGGTGTTGGAAGTGTTGCGAGAACCCTTAGAGACCGGGCATATCACCATCTCCCGTGCCGCCAGGCAAGTTGATTTTCCTGCTAGGTTCCAGCTGATTGCAGCAATGAATCCGTGTCCCTGCGGCTATCTGGGCGATGCCTCGGGTCGCTGTCATTGTACTTCGGACCAGGTCATGCGCTATCGAGCAAGGGTCTCTGGACCATTGCTCGATCGTATCGACATGCACCTGGAAGTGCCAAGGATTTCGCATGAAGTGTTGCGTAAAGGTTCGCCGGGGGGCGAAGAAAGCAGCGCAACCATTAGGACTCGTGTGGTTACTGCTCGCGATCTGGCTCTGGCGCGTAGTGGCAAAGCCAATTCGGCGCTGACCGCCAAGGAAGTTAAATTAGTCTGTATACTGTCTGAACAAAGCCATCAGCTTTTAGAACAGGCAATGGAGAAATTTGGCTTGTCGCATCGGGCTTATCACCGGATTTTGAAACTGGCACGGACTATTGCCGACCTTGCTCAGTCGGAAAACATTGAAATTGTTCATTTAAGTGAAGCAATTAGTTATCGTAAGTTGGATCGAAGTATTTAACAGCTGATCAATTATTCTATTAATGTCCAAATTAAACCCCCAACAACAAGCTGCGGTTAAAACGATAGATCATCCTTTATTGGTGCTGGCGGGCGCGGGCAGCGGCAAGACCCGCGTGATTACCGAAAAAATCGCCTATCTGGTCAAACAGGGTTTGCCTGCCCGGCATATTGCGGCGCTGACTTTCACCAATAAGGCCGCACGGGAAATGAAAAGCCGAGTGTCAAAATTACTGGATGACAAGCAACAGCGCGGCCTGAGGGTATCCACTTTTCATTCTTTAGGCCTGGATATTTTAAGAGCTGAACATAAAACCCTGGGCTATAAAGCAGGCCTGACGCTGTTTGATGAGCAGGACAAGTTCACTCTGTTACGCAACCTAATCAGCCACGGCGCCAAGGATTGCGATATTGATCATATTGATGGCTATGCCCGGCAAATCGGGCAATGGAAAAATGACTTTGTTACGCCGGAGCAATCCGAGCCATCAGCCAGGCTGTACCTCGACTATACGCGCAGCCTGAAAGCCTATAATGCAGTCGACTTTGACGATCTTATTTTGTTGCCGGTGCTGTTGTTTCAACAGCACCCGGCCATACTCGAAAAGTGGCAAAACAAGATCCGTTATTTGCTGGTCGATGAATATCAGGACACCAATATCACCCAATACCAACTGGTGCGCTTGATCGCCGGCAATTTGGGAAAGTTTACCGTGGTTGGCGACGATGATCAGTCGATTTATGCCTGGCGTGGCGCCTCGCCTAAAAATCTGGCGCAATTGCAAAAAGACTATAGCCGTTTGCAAGTCATCAAGCTGGAGCAAAATTACCGCTCCACCGGGCGTATCCTAAAAGTTGCTAACCAATTGATCGTAAACAATCCCCATGATTTTGAAAAGCGCCTGTGGAGCGAACTGGGTTACGGTGATGCGCTACGGGTTTTAAGTCACAAAAATGAGCAGATTGAAGCTCAGCAGATTGTATCTGAAATTATTCATCACAAATTCAGAACCGGCGGTAATTACCAGGATTATGCGATTTTATATCGTGGTAACCATCAATCCCGCTTGTTTGAAAAAGGCCTCAGGGAAAACAATATCCCGTATTTCATCAGTGGTAGTGCCTCGTTTTTTGCCAATGCGGAAATCAAGGATGTCCTTGGCTATTTACGCCTGTTTGTTAACCATGATGATGATGCGGCATTTTTGCGCGTGATCAACACGCCCAAACGGGAAATCGGCCCGACCACGCTGGAAAAACTCGGCGATTATGCCAATGAACGTCACATCAGCCTGTTTAAGGCCAGCACCGAATTGGGTCTGGCTCAAAAACTGCCAGAAAAATCCATGCACCGGCTGACAAAATTTCGCGACTGGATCATCGATACTGCGGAGCGTATCGAGCGCGGCGATACTTTTGCGGTCATTGAGCAAGCCATCGATCAAATCGGTTATGCGCAATATTTAAAGGAGGAAAGCAAATCCAAGGAATCCGCCGACCGTAAAATAAAAAATGTCTATGAATTGATCGATTGGCTAAAGCGTATCGCCGATAAAGATTCTGCATCCGGGAATCAGGGACAAAAACCGCTGGCGGAAATTGTTTCCAAAATCATGCTGATGGATATACTGGAGCGCAATCAGGAAGACGAGGTTAACGATCAGGTCAGCCTGATGACGCTGCATGCTGCGAAGGGATTGGAGTTTCCTCATGTTTTTTTGATTGGTATAGAAGAAAATATTCTACCTCATCAAAACAGCATCGAAACCGATAATATAGAAGAAGAACGCCGCCTAGCTTACGTAGGCATTACCCGCGCCCAGCGCACTTGCACCTTCAGTTATTGCACCCATCGCAAACGTTATGGCGAAATCGCCGAATGCGAACCTAGCCGGTTTTTAGGTGAATTACCTGCCGAAGATCTGGAATGGACAAACAAAAACCAATTGGCACCAGAGGTCATAAAGGAACGCGGCAAGGCGAGTTTGGCGCAGTTAAAAACAATGTTGTCGTAATTGCAGTGCTGATCGGTTAGAATACCCCATGCGCCCGTAGCTCAGCTGGATAGAGTACAGCCCTCCGAAGGCTGTGGTCGGGGGTTCGAATCTCTCCGGGCGCACCAATAAAAAGAAGCCATTGATTAAGTATTATTAAAAGGTAATATATCGCCATAAAAATCCCTAAATAGCGCCATATTAAAACGACTATATTTAAAGAATTTAGGTGTTTTTTTTAATTGCATGTTAATATTATATTTCCAGTTTACCCATTGCAAGTTACCG
>CANNNV010000178.1 GCA_947506155.1 Methylococcaceae bacterium | reverse complement strand
CTTTGTTCTGTGGTTGGGTCGAGCTTGATAGATATTGTCCTTTTCATATATGATTATTATAGGACAGAAACAATGCAAAATCAAGGTCAAAAGCACACCATTCCTCCCCGCCCTGAAGGGCGGGGTCTCCTGGAGCTTTTCTGATGAATCACGGCGGCAATATTTATCAGTTTGCCCAACGACTGGGTTGCTTGCCGGAGCAGGTGCTAGATTTTTCAGCCAACATCAATCCAAACCAGGCGGTTGACTTCAATTTCCTACACGATGTTCGGCTTACACCTTATGCCGACCCGGATTACTGCTTGTTAAAACAGGCGATCAATCAGCGCTATCCGATGCCGGATGGTGTCGATCTGGAATTGTTTAACGGCGCCAGTGCAGCCATTTTCGCCTTGTTGCGCAGCTTGCAGCCAAAAAATCTGGTTTTATATACGCCTTTATACGGCGAATATGCGCATATCGCAGGGGAACTGGATTGCATAGTGCAACACATCAACCGCTTCGACAGTTTGATGGCCGATATTCCAAAATACAGCACGGTGATTTTTGTTAATCCATCTACGCCGGACGGTAAACTTTATGAGCTGAACCACTTATTGGAAAAATGGCAGGCGGCAGATTGCACGATTATTATCGATGAATCTTTTTTAGACTTCTGCAAAATGGATTCGGTTGCACAACAGATAAGGCATTACGATAAACTTTATGTGATCAAATCATTAAGCAAGTTTTACGGCTGTGCCGGCATCCGCATCGGTTTTATTTGGGCGGCGAACTCGGCAATCAAGAAACTGCAACGCTTTGAACCAGCGTGGAAATTATCCAGCTTGGATATGGCTTATATGCAGCAGGCTCTGGCCAATACCGGCTTTATAACCGAGACCCGGCAACAGACGGACTATTTGCGGAATTTGTTGTATACAGTTTTGCAAGCTTCCGGTTTATTCGAGCATATTTATCCTGGGCAGGCCAATTTTTTGCTGGCGAAACTGAAAAATCACGGTGATGGTTATCGATTGCAAGCTCAACTGGAAGCGTCGCGAATTTTAATTCGCGTTTGCGAAAATTTCACCGGCCTGGATAAATACCATGTGCGTTTTGCCGTTAAGGATGAACTCGCCATCGCTCGACTTGCCCATAGTTTGAAAGAGATAGATTTGTGAAATCCTTAGCCGTCTTCGGTACCAGTTCAGATGCCGGAAAAACCACGCTGGTCATGGCCTTGTGCCGAATTTTTGCCGACCAGGGTTTAAAAGTCGCGCCGTTCAAGGCGCAAAACGTGTCTAATAATTCTGCAGTCACTAAAGAGGGCAGGGAGATTTCCAGGGCTCAATGCCTGCAAGCTGAAGCTGCCAGGGTTGAGCCTAGCTATTTGTTTAATCCCGTGTTACTAAAATCCCATGGCAACGGCACGGTGCAAGTGATCGTCAACGGACTGGTACATCAAAACCAATCGATAGCGGCCTATTACGCCGAAATAGACCAGCTTAAACAACAGGTCAAACAGGCTTTTACACAGCTGGAACAAGACTATGAGCTGATTATCGCCGAAGGTGCTGGCTCTCCGGTGGAACTGAATTTACTAAACAAGGATTTGTCCAACACCTTTGTCGCGAACAGTTTCAACACCAAAAATATCCTGGTCGCCGACATCGAGCGCGGCGGCGTTTTTGCGTCAATTTACGGCACACTGGAATTAATGGATCCTGTCATGCGCAGTAATTTGATCGGCGTGGTGATTAACAAATTTCGCGGTGATCGGCGCTTTTTCGATGAAGGCGAAAAAATCATTACCGAACGTTTCGGCGTTCCCGTATTAGGTGTGCTGCCGTTCAAGCCATTGAATATCGACATGGAAGATTCCCAGTCACTGCGCAATTACCAGCAACGCCTGGATGAGGTGAAAATCCGCGTCGCGGTTATCGCCTATCCGGGTCTGAGCAATTATAACGATCTCGATGTGTTGATGGGCGACCCCGAGCTTTATGTCGAGCTGATCCACGCTTACCGCCCGCTGGAAAACTTCGATATGGTTCTGTTACCGGGCAGCAAAACTGTGATCCGCGATCTGCAATGGCTAAAAAGCCAGGGCTTGTTCCAGGAAATTTTACAGTTTAAAAAACCGGTGTTCGGCATCTGCGGCGGCTACCAAATGCTCTGTCAACAGTTGCACGATCCCGAGGCAATTGAGCACCAGACAGCCATCGTGGAAACAGGTTTTGCTTTTATTAACGATACCGTGAATTATCAAAACCCGAAAATACTCACGCGTGGAAAGTACCCGGTGTTTTCATATGCAGAAGTCAGCGGCTATGAAATTCATTGTGGCCGAATGAACAAATACCCGCTGTATTATCAAAGTGAACTTTACTCCGGAACACATGTGCATGGCGTGTTTGATCACGACGAATTTCGCAGTGCTTACTTTAAAGCGCTTAATCCGAACTATCAGGGTTATGTTTATGCACAGTATCGTGAAGCCGAAATACAGGGCTTTGCCGATATGGTTGCCAACAATCTAGATATAGCCACTATTTTTCAGGCCTTATGTTTTTTGAATTAGCGGCCTTAGCCTATCTTTTCGACCTGCTGTTTGGCGAATTTCCCTGGAAACACCCAGTCGCCCTGATGGGGGATTTTATCATTGGGTTTGAACGACGATTTTACTGCGATCGGATTTTACCCGGCGCTCTATTGGTGCTGAGCTTAATCACCTTAACTTTATTGGCCAGCTTCAGCATAGTTGCTCTGTGCGCAGTCTTGCCCGACCTCTTATCACTAATGGTATTGGCGCTAATAGCATCAACCGGGCTGGCCATGAGGATGCTGCACGACAGCGTCGCCGCATTATTAACGTCTTCGCAACCGAGACTAGCGTTGAGCTATCTGGTCAGCCGCGATACCAAAGACATGAGCGAAACCGACATCTACAAAGCAGGCCTGGAAACCTGGGCGGAAAATCTCAGCGATGGAGTCATCGCGCCGCTGTTTTATCTGCTGCTATTTGGCCTACCTGGTATTGCCCTATATAAAGCGATCAACACCATGGATTCGATGATCGGCTATAAAACCGAACGTTATTTTTATTTTGGTAAATACGCCGCGCGCGTCGACGATGTCGCTAATTTTATTCCCGCCCGACTGACTGCGTTGCTGATTGTGTTATTAGCAGACGACAAACGGCACGCCTGGCAATGTTTATGGCAGGATGGCAACAAACTGGAAAGCCCCAATGCCGGCTACCCGATTGCAGCGATGGCTGGAGGCTTGGGTATTGCGTTGGGCGGCGCGGCTAGTTATCACGGCCAGATAAAAGCTAAACCAACGCTAGGTTTTCCGATCAATCCGGTCGACAAAATAGCATTAACCAGGGCATTGCAGATGAAAAACAGTATTAATCTGGGCGTTCTGAGCCTATTGATAGCCGGAGTCTTATTGAGATGAAAACATTATTTATCGGCGGCATAAAAAGCGGTAAATCCCGTTTGGCGGAAGCCTATATTTTAGAGCAAGCCACGCCCAATAAGCCTTACTATCTGGCAACGACCGAGTTTTTTGACGAAGAAATGCAAGCGCGCATCTTAATTCATCAACGACGCCGTCAGGATTTGTTTATCACTGTTGAAGAGCCTGTTAAACTGTTCGACACAGTGAAGCAATGCCAGGGACCGGTGTTGATTGAATGTGTGTCAATGTGGTTGAATAACCAGCTTTATCATCAAATCCCAGAAGCAGGCATCTTGCAGGAACTCGAAGCCTTGTTACAACTATCGTGCGACCTAGTACTGGTGCATAATGAAGTCGGGCTGAGCGTAGTTTCCGACAATCGTCTGGCTAGACAATTTGTCGATCTGTCCGGCAAAGCTGCACAATTAATGGCACAGTATTGTGACCAGGTATTTTTCTGTAGTGCCGGCTTAAAGATCAGTATGAAATAGACGCTAACAATAAAAATGTAGTAGAACTTAACAATTAGCAGAGACCACCGTGAAAAATACAGGCTATAAACGCTTATTCAAATTAACGTTAACACTGATGCTGTCCGGCTGTGCCAGCAATCCAGTCGTTAAAATCGATGAACCCACTCAAACTATCGCGACTATTCCTGAGCAAGCCCCTGACTTTCAACGACAGGAATTAATAGGAACTTACGCCAACTCGTTGCCGGTACAGAAATTTATTCAACACATGGTGCTTGAACATCATTTTTCGGCAGACTATTTAAACAGTCTGTTTGCCAAGGCCCAGCGCCTGGATTACGTTATTCGGCTGGAAAGTCCACAGCCTTACCTGGGACCAAAACCAACTCACCCAAGTCCAGGCAGCTGGACACGCTACCGCAAACAATTTATTACCGAGGCTCATATCAATAATGGCCTAGCCTTTTGGGGTAGCAATGCAGACGCCATCCAAAAAGCCAGTGTCACCTATGGTGTTGATCCTGAGTATATTGTTGCGATCATCGGCGTGGAAACTTTTTTTGGCCGTAATGTCGGCAAAACACGTATTTTGGATGCGTTAACCACACTGGCTTTTGATACCCAACGGCGGGCCAAATATTTCACCACAGAGCTGGAAAATTTTTTATTAATGACCCGAGAAGAAGGCTACGAACCACTTAACCCGGTAGGATCTTGGGCTGGCGCTATGGGGCTAGGTCAATTTATGCCCAGCAGTTTTCGCAGTTTAGCGGTTGATTTTAACAACGACGGGCATCGCAATCTCTGGGATCAACAAGATGCCATTGGCAGTGTTGCGCATTATTTTTCCAAGAATGGCTGGCAAAACAGCAAGCCGGTAGCTGAACAAATTCAAGGTCAAGGCGGTGAGGCTATCATTGAGCTCAGCGCAATTAGCGGCAGTGAATACTGGCATGTTCACCACAATTTTAAGGTCATCAAGAAATACAATAACAGTGATAAATACGCAATGGCAGTACATCAATTAGCTCAGGCGATTAAGCTAAGACGCTTATAACGATTTGTTGACTACCAACTTAGCTGATCCTGAGTTGGTGGTTTGTAAAACCGTAGGGCAAAAAAAAAGCCCAAGTCATAAGACTTAGGCTTTTGATTTAAGAGCTTGGCAATTCCCTACTTTCACATGGCAAACTGCCACACTATCATCGGCGCTAAATGGTTTCACTTCCGAGTTCGGGATGGGATCGGGTGGTTCACATTCGCTATGGTCACCAAGCAAACTGGTGTAGTCGG
>CANNNV010000177.1 GCA_947506155.1 Methylococcaceae bacterium | reverse complement strand
TTTAGCTAAGTCATTGATTATTGCTTTTATGAGGGGAAATAAAAGCGGGTTAAGTAGCCTTTCTTTCTATATCTAAAGCTTTAAATATTTATAACCAATTGATTTTTGTTGGTATTTTATATATAAAATGTTTGAGTTCGACAGGCTACTTGCACACCCATATTCTTCAGGTATTCAATATGCACGGGTGAAAAACTTCGCAAGATCGAATAAGTCATATCCAGTGGCCCTTTGGAAACAGGGTTCAGCGCTGGCAAAACGGAGACCGATTGATTTTCGATATCTGCTACTTCACGGACTAGATTACAGGTATAGAGCCGACGCGCTTGCGGTGGGATATCGCTGGCTGGGAAGTGTAATCCCAGATAGGATGAAGCCGTATCCACACGACTTTCGGCGATTACCTCACCATCCCAATTAGCATCGAAACGATAAATCATGACTCTGTCGAATCCAGTGAATTGCCGCACGAGCGTAACTATTTGAGCAAAGTAGTCGCTATCAGTACCAGTATCGGCATCTGCATCAGAATTAGGCAATGCCTGCTTCATTAGCGTAAACAACTCCTGCGGGCATTCGGTCTGATACCCATCATCAGGAAGAAACTCTAATACGAACATCGCCCCTGAGACAAATAAGCGTACCTGTAAATTTGAATGCTCTTGGCGCAGCATGACGTTCACTAGGCTGGTTATGGTGTTTTCTTTTCCGATATTACGGATTAGCTGCTTGATCTGCATGGCTGATTCTGTGCCTAATAGTTCAACCAGTGACTTGCCGAGCACTCCATCGAGAGGAAGGTCAAAAAAACTGGAGAGATTTTCGCTTGCCTGCAACACAAGATGCTGACTGTCGGCACTTAACACCAGTAAGGCTCCATGAGACTGGATTTGACTTATTTGATGGATGGGCTCTACCTCGCATTGGTGGAGTGCTTGTAGCAATTGCTCCTCGCTATAGTGGCTCATGAATGCACTTTTTCCTGACTGGCAGGATCATCGAGAATCTGTTTAAATAATTGAAAAGTTTGGCAGGCAGCTATTTTAGCCGCTTGGCACTGAGCATCATCCCCGAAAATAATATCTGAAAAACAGAGGAAATCCTGCCACATTAACTGAGCATGCTCACTATATCCGTTAAAAAAACAAGCACCTTCGTTATGATTGAGACCATGATAATTAACTAAACTGCGAAAAATCAATTGTCCTCCGAGGGTCGAGCCCTCAAGAACATAGAGCACACCTATCAACTGGCCAATATCAGTGATCTCCGGCAAAACCATCACCAGACACGGTACATTGCCAGAGGCATGAGGATCATCTTTGAAGAAAGCAATATCTTTTAATAACCATGGCGTCTTGTAACGTGCGGTATAATCAAATTCACAAGATTGTGTTGAAATAAATTGGCTAATCTGATCTTCTAACGCCTGATAAAGATGAAAATAAGCGAGCAGAAGTTTTCGATAGTTTGCTAGCGGGTAGTCCGGTTTTGTTAGGCCTGCGAGTAATGGATGTTGATTGAGCTGCACATGATAAGTGTGTGTCGCATTACGCAGCAATGTGCGTAGGTCTGAATCTATGTTGGGTTGCTGCTGATATTTGTTTAAAAATGTCATTTTAGCTCTCAATTACCTTGTTTTTGACCAATACCGTTCGGCATAAATATTGCCTTTAAAAAATAAGTTATGCCTGTAAATTTAACGTAAAAATGATTAAAGAAACACGGTGGATTCAATTCCGAAGTCCAATCCTAATACCCATGCGGCTTGTTGCAATATGGCAGCAAAAAATAACGTATCAGGTGTTTTAAATTTTAGTGTTTTTCGAGGACGATGATCGAGCTTATTCATGACAGCCTCAACCTCGTCGTCAGTTATATTCTCAAAACTGCTACCTTTGGTAAAGTATTGTCTAATCAAACCATTGGTATTTTCGTTTAAGCCGCGTTCCCAGGAGTAATAAGGATGAGAAAAGTATATATTAGCGCCCAATTGTTCCTTTATAGATGCTAAATTTGAGTTGTTTGTGCAAGAGGTGCCCTCTGATTATCAGGAAATGACTTATGAATTCAAAACCTTTTGCCGATCTCGAAAAGTACAATCAGTCTATGAACTTTTACAGCTAGTGATGTTGTATTGTGGTTTGGACTTTTCGTTACGCACCACGGCTGGACAGTTTTCGGGTACGAATGGATACTTGAGCGATACCGCAGTAAGAAAAAGATTGGCTGCGTGTGTGCCTTGGGTAAAAACAATGCTGACCAAGGTGGCGATGTGGTAAGTAACTACTCAAAAGTCTTTTAACAAAAAAGCTGTTATTCGCCATTTTTGAATATACTTTAATAACAATATGTTACATTAGATCTTGCGATCTTACGCCAACTGTTAAGATCTTACGGTTCGCTGATTTTATAAGCCAGTTCAGAAGATTGGTTCTGTTTGTTGAGAAAACAACGCAAAAATACCAATTTTCAATTTCAAATATCATTTTTTTAGATGTAAAAGCCTAAAATTTCAGGCATAAAATCATCGCTGGGTTATGGTGTTTTTTTATATTGACCACGAAAAACACTACATGTGGTATTTTTAATAATTGCCAACCACTAGAAAAAATAAGCGAACGATGAGTTATAAACAGGTTAGGACCATATTGCTACAGCGGAACAGTGCCAATCGGTTGAAACTGCTCAACCAGGATTCCAGTTGCAGGTTGCAAGACCTGTCAACGGAGAGCGAATTACTTAATGCGTATGTTTGCGTACAAAATTAAGAGCAGGTAAAATTACTCAATCAGCAAATTGGCAGCGACGTGTCTTTACCTACGGCCAGTTTACAAATCATAAACGGCGATAATATTGGCAAAATATTGCTATTAAAAAAAGCTATGACCCAATTGGGACACAGCGGCAACGGCGTTATTGCAATATCAAGGCGCAAAGACGGCTATTTTGTTTCTGTATTAGAAAACAGCAGCATAATCACTGTAAACAACGAACCCTTAAACGATAACTTATTGAAATTGAACACCAATGATGTGCTGGTTGTTGACACCACATACCTACAATTCTTTTTAAATTAAAGCTATGGACCCAATTGAAACCAACAATATTCGCCATTTTCACCGGATACTTTACGCCGCAGACGCAACGTTAACCTGCGAGGAAAAACTCTGGCACTGCGAAATCATTGATTTATCCTTAAGAGGCTGCTTATTGCATTTTGCATTGCCTTGGAAAGAAAATCTGGAAAAACTCTACACGTTGACCTTACAGTTGTCGGAACAGACCCAAATAAAAATGGAACTGAGTGCAACCCATATCGTAGGCAATAAGGTAGGTTTCAAATGTGAGCACATTGATATAGACAGCATTACTGAACTGCGCAGACTGGTTGAGCTCAACCTTGGTAGCAGCACTTTGCTGGAAAGGGATTTGCTGGCGTTAACCGGGTAAAATCAGGCGAAAGATAATGGGCTAAAATATTTCTGACTTTACATCTCATGTTTTGCAAAATATCATAAAGAATCTCTCTTAATTTTGAGCCAAGCGTTGGTATTCAACTACATCAGGCTGACCCTGTAAATACGAGGCACCAGGGTCAACAATAAATCGATCATCCATCGCAGTTCGGCCCAACAACATACGAAACAGCATACTATCGCGATTAGTCAGTGTCATCTCGGCGCTAATCAACGACTGCCCCAGAATCAGCTGAGTTTCTATTACATAACGACGCTGTTTATGCCCGCCAGAATCCATGACTATTCGACGATCCTTAATCTGCGCATGGCACTCTACCGACACGTCGCAACAATGTTGCAACGGATGAATCGCAAACATCACCCAGCGTTGTCCGCCTTTTCGATACGGTTCGATGGCAAAGGCATGCAGAGCAGATGATCTGGCTCCAGTATCAATTTTTGCCTTGACTTCCTCAAGTTTAAGTTGCGGCAAAGCCACCCATTCGCGCCAGCCCAGCGTCGGTTTGTGTATCATCTGTGTAAAGCCTTAATCTAAAGTTATACTTGGTCCAACAATTTGCCAGAACACCTGTAAAATGCGTGCCATTATGCTTGAATACAACACCAGATAGAAATATTTCTAGGATAAACGATGTCTGAATCACGAAGTTACGCGTCTGAAAAATCCGGTTTGCCACCCGGTTCGCTAGTGCATGTCGGCGAAGTACATCAGCACGAACATAAAATCACTGTCATTGATTATAGCAAGTCGATGTTAACTCAGTGTACTATCAGGACCATTGAAGAACTGCTGCCTTATAAAACCACCGATACCGTCACTTGGGTGATTATCGATGGCCTAAAAGACGTCTCAGTGATTGATGCGATCGGCTATTATTTTGATATTCATGCGCTGGTACTTGAAGATATTTTGAATACCCATCAGCGCCCGAAATTCGAGGAGTTTGATGATTATCTATATATTGTGCTCAAGGCGCTGACGCTATCGACAAATGAATTTAACATTGAATATGAACAAGTCAGCTTATTACTGTTGAATAAATTCGTGTTCACCTTTAAGGAAAAACCCGATACGCTATTTGACCCGATTTTCAATCGACTTAACAACGATAAAAGTCATCTTCGAAACCTTGGCACAGATTATCTAACCTATGTAATCATGGATAGCATCGTCGATGAATATTTCACCCTGCAAGACACTTTCGATGAACTCATTGAAGACGTTGAAGACCAGTTATTGACTAATCCTTCGTCGCAAACCTTGAGCACTATCCAGAAAATCAAGCGTGAACTGATTTTCTTGCGGCGCACCGTTTCACCGATGCGGGAGTTGTTGTCGGCCATACAGCGTAGCGAATCGTCATTGCTCGACATAAAAACCAAACGTTATTTCGGCGATATATATGATCATGTGATACGGGTGACCGAAGCGATGGAATCCTACCGGGATTTAATTACCGGCATGCTGGATATTTATTTATCCAGCGTCAGCAACAAAATGAACGAAACCATGAAAGTACTAACAATCTTTGCGTCTATTTTCATTCCGTTAACCTTTATCGCTGGGGTCTATGGCGTAAACAATCCCCGACCTAAAGGACGGGGCTTTATGGTAACTAAAATCGTTCCACATTAGGACGGTTTACAGCGCCCCTTGATAGGCTGAAAAGCCTGTCAAACTTAGCGATATTCGACGCCGCATTGACGTCGCTGTGGGATAAGTGACCACAGTTTTTACAATGATTATTATAGGGCAGAAACAATGCAAAAT
>CANNNV010000176.1 GCA_947506155.1 Methylococcaceae bacterium | reverse complement strand
GCGTGATCCGATCCTTTTAGAGCAGCGAACTAAGGAAGCATTCGCTGGTAAGTCTTAACGACCCATTGTAATCGTAGCACTGTGTTAGCGCTTAGTCTGGTCAACCTAGCTTTTACAAGCTCCGTCCTTCAGGGCGGGGTGATTGACACTGCGACAGGCGGTTGAAAAAACGATAAATGCGTTACGGTTTTTACACACAATCTTGGCATATCCAGCGTTAGTAATTCAGGTACTAAATCCCAGACTTCTTTTTCTAATTCGTCTAAAGTTTCCGCTTCGACAACCAACCCTTTTAAATCAGGGCTGGTTGCGACATAAACATTCGCTACCTTATCGTGGATAATTTCAACTTTAATTAAAAGTGGCATGCCCATTTCTGCGAAAAATGTTGCACAAGGCCTGCCTAATCGATACATAATTTTCTCCTAAATACGTAAAAGATGGGCAGAAAAACGTTGCCCACCCTACGCAAATTTAAGCAAATCGCTCAATCATTTTTTCTGCCTGTTCGGCAAATTCCTCAAGATTGCCTTTTTTAATTGTTTCTACCGGAATAACCAGCGCAGTACTTAAATTGATATAGATATAAACATAGCGTTTACCGTATTCCACCCTGACCAGCTCGCCCCAGGCCATTTTATGCTTGCCGCTGGGTGATTTTTCTAATAAATAATTAGGGTTGCTCGGATCTATGCTCAAGGTATAGGTGCCGAACATCAACAGCTTTTCTTTGGCGGTGTAGTTTTTAAGTATCTGCCTGCGTAAATCCAGCATCATGATTTTGGGAGATAACAGCGCCCATAGTATTGCAATAACCACGATATAGCCCGACGACTTCATGTCGCCGTAGTAAAAATAATAGAACGAACCGATCAGACCCATAATACCCGGCACTATCCAGCGGTTTTTTCTGATATTGTTTTGTATGTCCTCATTTCTCATGAATTGTATTTCATTAAAATGGATTAAATCTTCTTCGCGGAATTCGTATTCAATTTCAAACATGATATTAATCTGGGTAAAGTTATAAAAAAATTCTAATGCATTTTAATTTTTGCATAAGCACTGCGTCTAAATAGATTAGAAAGCGTTAACATTGCCGTTCTAAAATAACCGTGTACCGCCACCTGATGCATTTTATACAAAGACAGGTAAACCACTCGGGCGATAAAGCCACCGATACTGACCGAGCCCATCAAATTGCCCATCAAATTGCCAACGGTGGTGTATTTGCCAAGAGCGACCAGCGAGCCATAGTCGAGATAAGCATAGTTTATCAGACTGCCGCCTTGTAAGCGGTTGACTATTGATTTGCTTAAAGTCGAGGCCTGCTGATGCGCGGCCTGGGCTCGCGGCGGTACGTTACCGTCATGCCCAGGCCAGGGACAGGCCGCGCAATCGCCCATCGCAAAAATGTTATCGTCATTGGTTTTCAAGGTTTGATCGACGACTAGTTGATTAATCCGGTTCACTTCCAGGCCATCGAGATCCTGCAGCCAGTCCGGCGCTTTAATACCCGCTGACCAGACTTTAAGATCCGCCGGTATGATTTCGCCGTCATGGGTATGAACGCCCTCTCTGGTTACCTCAGTCACTCTGCGGCCCAGCTTAAGGTCAATGCCCAGCTTGATCAGTTGTTGTTGCGTTGCCTGAGCCAGTTTTCCGGGCAATGCCGGTAATAATTGATTAGCCGCTTCAATAATGGTCAGTTTCACATCGCTGGATTCATCCAGGCCGTAGACCGCCAATAGGTCGGTGACCTCATGCAATTGCGCCGATAATTCGACGCCGGTAGCACCCGCACCGATGATAACAATAGACAAGGTTTTATCACCGGCGTTGCCGGCATGACTTTTAATATAGGATTCCACCAGCTGCTTTTGGAACTTGAATGCCTGCGCGGTGGTGTCCAGGAACAGGCAGTGATCTGCCACCCCTTTGATATTAAAAGTGTTACTGATACTGCCGACCGACATCACCAGGGTATCGTAATTAAAAGTTCGCCTGGGGATTAACTCCTCCCCGCTGTCGCTGCGCGTAGGGCTGACATAGATTTCCTTTTTTTGTCTATCCAGACCCTCCATTTTGCCAAGACGGAAGCGAAAATGGTTCCTGTGTGCCTGGGCCAGATATTCAATTTGTTCCGACTCATCCAGGGTTCCCGCAGCAACCTCATGTAACAAAGGCTTCCAGATATGCGTCGGCGACGCATCCAGCAACATAATCTCGGCCAACCCTGTTTTACCTAATTTTTTACCCAGACTGGTCGCCAGTTCAAGACCTGCCGCCCCGCCGCCAACAATCACTATCTTGTGTTTTTCATTATTTTTATCAGTCATTGTTATCCTCCTCCAAACCATTATTTTTTCGTGCGCTAGCATTATATCGAATTCATTCCATCATGACCGCTTTTGCTGAGATGTCTTGGCAGCCCGCAAGTTAAAAATTCAGCACGAAGACAGCAAGGATGCGAATGACTTATACTGGACGCTTCGATTTATCCTACAAAATAAAAACTCATGTTTAAAAAATCTTCGTTATTTTTAACATTAGTCTTACTGTTCGCCAGTCCAGCCGGTTTAGCGGCGACTACCTTGGTTGCTGTGGCGGCTAATTTCAGCAAGCCGATGAAGGAAATCGCCGCCGAATTCGAAAAAGCGACCGGCCATATAGCCACGTTATCGTTTGGCTCTTCGGGGAAATTCGTCTCGCAACTGGAAAACGGCGCGCCTTTTGACCTGTTGCTATCGGCGGATGAAGTTGGTCCGATAAAACTGGAACGCGATGGTTTTGCGGTAGCGGGTAGCCGCTACACTTATGCGCTGGGAAAATTGGTACTGTGGTCGGCTATACCGGGCTATGTCGATGACCAGGGAAAAGTTTTAATTACCGGCGGTTTTAAACATTTGGCGTTGGCCGATCCCAAGCTTGCGCCTTACGGTGCGGCCGGGCTAGAGGTGTTAAAGGGGCTGAACGTGCAGGATGCACTGCAACCTTTGCTAGTTCAGGGTGAAAATATTGCCCAAACCTATCAATTTATCAGTACCGGCAATGCCGAACTGGGTTTTGTGGCCTTATCCCAAGTCTACGAAAACGGTAAAATCGCGACCGGTTCAGGCTGGATAATTCCAGCCGAGCGCCATGCCCCCATCAAGCAAAGCGCGGTGCTAATGATTCACGGCGCTGAAAATCCGGCTGCGGTTGCGTTGCTAACGTATTTAAAATCCGCACCGGCCTTGGCCATTATCAAGAAATACGGCTACGGTCAGTAACGCGCTGATGCTAAGTTCTGTTGATTTTGACACCTTAGTGTTAACGTTCAAAGTGGCCGGTATTGCCACGTTGATCATGCTATTGCTCGGCACTCCTCTAGCCTGGTGGCTGGCCCGGACGCATTCCAGCTGGAAAGGCATGGTCAATGCCGTGGTCGCGTTGCCGCTGGTGTTGCCGCCGACGGTCTTGGGCTTTTATCTGCTGGTGCTGATGGGGCCGTCCGGGGTCATCGGTAAATTTACCAGCTGGCTAGGTCTGGGCACGTTGCCTTTCACTTTTTCAGGGCTGATAATCGCGTCAGTGCTGTATTCGCTGCCGTTTGTCGTGCAACCCTTACAAACCGCTTTTGCGATGATCGGTGCGCAACCCTTGGAAGCCGCTGCAACCCTGCGCGCCAGTCCTTTGGACAGTTTTTTCAGCGTGGTCGTGCCCTTGGCAAAACCCGGATTTTTGACCGCCGCTATTTTAGGCTTTACCCATACCATCGGCGAGTTCGGCGTAGTGTTGATGGTCGGCGGCAATATCCCCGATAAAACCCGCGTAGTTTCGGTGCAAATCTATAACCATGTCGAAGCGTTGGAATACTCAGAAGCCCATGTTCTGGCCGGATGCCTGTTGTTATTTTCCTTTAGCGTATTGCTGATTTTGTACAGCTTGCAAAAATCGCCTGCCCTCGCTCAACCGCCTAAATGAACACTATTCAGGCTCGCTTCCAACTCGATTATGGCGAATTTAAACTGGAGGTTGATTTACAGTTGCCCGGCACCGGCATTACGGTTTTGTTCGGCGATTCCGGCTCAGGAAAAACTACGCTGTTACGCTGTATTGCCGGCTTGCAACAAGCCCCGCAAGGTTTTGTTAAAATTAATGGGACTCTTTGGCAAGACAGTGAACGTCAGTTGTTTTTGCCCACTTATAAACGATCGCTGGGCTATGTGTTTCAGGACGCCAATCTTTTTCCACATTTAACCGTGCTGGATAATTTGTACTATGGCTTGACGCGGATTAAACAAAATAATGGCATGGAAAAGCTGCTGCTAGCCATTGAATTACTGGGTATCGGCCACTTGATGGCGCGTATGCCGGAACGCTTATCCGGTGGTGAGCGGCAACGGGTTGCTATTGCCAGAGCCTTGGCGCTGAATCCGGATATTTTGTTGATGGACGAGCCGCTGGCATCACTGGATTTCAAGCGTAAACAAGAAATCCTGCCGTTTTTGAGCAGTTTGCACCAGCAACTGGATATTCCGGTAGTGTATGTCACTCATTCTGAGCAGGAAGTTGCGCAACTGGCTGACACCCTGGTGATACTGGAGGCAGGCCGGGTAGTCGCTGCCGGGCCGCTGTCAGACATGCAAAGTCGACTCGATGTGCCGCTGGCCCAAGACCGCTCAGCCGCAACAGTGTGGCAGGTTTTGGTCGCCGAACAGGAAGTAGACTATCAGTTGACCCGAGTTGAGTTTGCCGGAGGTTCGCTGAGTATCCCGGTGGTAGATGCCGAAATTGGAACGCCGCTGCGGGTGCAGATTTATGCCCGCGATGTCAGTATCGCTCTGGAAGCGCCGACTGCCACCAGCATACTCAATGTGCTGCCGGCAATCATCACCGGCATGGCTGAAGGTCGCAGTGGCCAGAGCGTGATTCGTCTACAGGTCGGCAAGCAGACGCTGCTGGCGCATATCACCCGAAAATCAGTGCTGTTATTGGGTTTGCAAATCGATATGGCGGTTTACGCGCAGATTAAAGGCGTTTCAACCTTAATACATCAATAACAAACAGCCGTAATTATTAACTTACATTCAATTCATCAGAAAAGCTCCAGGAGACCCCGCCCTTCATGGCGGGGAGGAATGGTGTGCTTTTGACCTTGATTTTGCATTGTTTCTGTCCTATAATAATCATATATGAAAAGGACAATATCTATCAAGCTCGACCCAACCACAGAACAAAGCGCCCTTATGGATGCTTTGCAAGCTGAGTTTGCTCGT
>CANNNV010000175.1 GCA_947506155.1 Methylococcaceae bacterium | reverse complement strand
TCACTTATCCCACAGCGACGTCAATGCGGCGTCGAATATCGCTAAGTTTGACAGGCTTTTCAGCCTATCAAGGGGCGCTGTAAGCCGTCCTAATGTGGAACGATTTTAGTTACCATAAAGCCCCGTCCTTTAGGTCGGCGATTGTTTACGCGTATACTCAATATAAAAAAAATCAGGGTTTGTTTGACGGCGGATTATTGCTAATATTATTTTCAATAATATCATCTTCAAGTGCTACTATCCGATCTTTACTAGGAAGTCTATTGTGGGGAAGCCCGTTAAAATTATTTTTTCGACAATTGCAGCCTTATTTTTGCTGCTAATAGCTGCCGTCTGTATTATCGACCTCAATGATTTTAAACCGGAAATTGTCGCTGCATTTAAAGACCATACAGGTCAGGAACTGGCATTGGAGGGTGATTTAAAGCTTTCCCTATTTCCCTGGATCGGTATTTCAACAGGAAAAGTAACGCTAAGCGGTGTCCAGGGTCTCTTTGCAACCCTGGAAGAAGGTGATGTGAAAGTGCGGTTACTGCCATTGTTAGCAAAAAAAGTGGAAATTAGTCGCATCGTTCTAAAAGGCTTGGTTTTAAACCTTACCAAAAACAAACAGGGTGTCGCTAACTGGACTAATTCAAGCGGAGCTGTAGCAGTTTCTCCTACCGCTGTCGTTAGTAAACAGATTCAAGATCCGCCGGCGCTGGTGGTTTTTGCGCTCGGCGGCCTTGCTGTTGAGCAGGCACGAATTAACTGGGACGATCAGGAAGCTGGTCAGCATTTGGAAATAACAGACCTTAACCTGATTACCGATAGATTCTCCTTTGATCAGCCGGTTGCCATTGCTGTTTCGTTAAACGCTACGGGCACTGGATCTTCAGCCACTCAAGCGATTAAACTCAACACGGAATTAACGGCTAATCAGCAACTTGATATTTTTTCTCTGCATCATAGCAACTTACAGATCACCACGACAGGCCCGGAAAAGTCATTAGTTACCAGCTTAACCGCCGCTGATATCCTGCTGAATATGGGTCAACAAACCGCTAAACTTGATGGCTTGGAGCTTAAGGTTGGTGATATTACGCTTGCCGCCGAACTAACCGGAACTTCCATTAAAACTAAGCCACTATTTCAGGGGCCGGTTACCGTGGCCTCATTTAGCCCGGCTAAGTTCATGCAGCAATTATCTATGACGTCGCCGGCCAATGCCCTGAGTAAGCTGGCGGTTGATTTTGACCTAGTAGCGACGGATGATTCGATTGAGCTGAAAAATATGCAAATGTTGCTGGACGATAGCCAAATTAAAGGCTTGGTCAGCCTGAAAAACTTTGTCCAACCCTCGCTTCGTTTTATATTGGCTATCGATACACTAGCTGTCGATACTTATCTGCCGCCTGTTAATAAATCACTCAGAGCCAGTCCTGCGATGTTGCTGGCTGTCGGATTTTTCAGCGTTCCGGTTGAACGCTTGAGAAAGCTTGACGCCGAGGGTACGATGACGCTAGGCAAGCTTAACGTAAATGGTCTGACGATGCAGGATGTTCATCTAAACCTAAATGCCAAAAACGGCTTGATCACCACGAAACAATCGATTAAGCGGTTTTATCAGGGCAGTTATGCTGGCGATCTGCGCATGGATGCCACGGGCGACAAAGCAATGTTGGCTATCAACGAAAAAATAGATCATCTGCAGCTCGAACCGTTGCTAAAAGTTTTTAATGCGCCTGATTATATCGGCGGTCTTGTTAATGCGACCGCGCAGCTGCAAGGACAGGGACGTAAACTGGATGAACTAAAAGCGTCACTAAACGGTCAGTTGAGTTTTCTAATTAAAGATTCTGTGATTAAGCGCCTTAATCTGCAAAAAATTATTGACGAAGGCAATGCGTTGATCAAAGGGGTGGCGTCACCATTAGATGCAAAAAATGACCAGACGCTGTTTTCAGAAATAAGCGGTACGGCAATGATCACCAACAGTCTGCTTCAGAATAATGACTTGGTTGCCAAGTCCTCGAAATTACAGGTTGACGGCAAGGGTAAGGTGGATCTTAATTCGGCAGCACTGGATTATAAATTAAATGCCAAACTGCTCAATGCCGCCGAACCTGTAGTCATTAATATTACAGGGACGTTAGAGCACCCGACTTATACTTTGGATATTGCGTCATTATTGACCGATGAAAATAAAGCTAAAATTGAGAAGTTGGTTAACAAGCTTGATAAAAAATTGGGATCTGGTGTGGCTGATTTGTTAAAAAGTTTTTTAAAGTAGGAAATATTAGTTGGCTTTACAATTTGTAATCCATAATTAGCGGCGCATGATCGGAAAAGCGTTCATGTTTATAAATCGAGGCTGACGTGACTTTATCTTTAAGTGCACGGCTGATTATTTGATAATCAATACGCCAGCCAACATTGTTTGCCCAAGATTGACCTCTGTTTGACCACCAGGTGTATTGGTCTGCCTCTTGGTTAACTTGCCTGAATGCGTCTATCCAATGCTCGTCAGAAAATAATTGATCTAGCCAGGCTCTTTCTTCAGGTAAAAAACCCGAATTTTTTTGATTGCCGCGCCAGTTTTTTAAGTCAATTTCTTTGTGGGCTACGTTCCAATCGCCGCAGATAATGTAGTTTCGGCCATTTTCTGCGCATTCTTGTAAATAAGTTGTGAATTTTTTCATGAACTTAAACTTAAATGCTTGTCGTTCTTCTCCAGAGGAGCCGGACGGTAAATAAAGTGAGATGACGCTTAAATCACCAAATTGGGCTTCAATAAAACGTCCTTCCGAATCCACATCTTGCCAACCTATGCCACTAATTATTTTATCAGGTTGTTTCTTGCAATATAAGGCGACTCCGCTATAGCCTTTTTTTTCAGCATCATGATAAAAACAATGATAATTTACTGGACAAAAAGGATCTGAATTAAGTTGGTGTAGCTGAGCTTTTGTTTCCTGTATGCAAATAATGTCAGCATTTTGCTGTTGCATCCAAATGAAGAAGCCCTTGCGTTCTGCAGAGCGGATGCCGTTTGCATTTAAGGTAATAATGCGCATAAATATAAATTGAGTTGCGAATTTTTAATGAAATACGTATTATACGGGGTTCTTCAATAAGTATGTAGCCCGTTTGTGGGTAATGTGAAAGTGATATGAAACCAGAAATTCATCCAGAATATAAGCAAATTACTGTGACTTGTGGTTGTGGTAATAAATTTGAGACCGGTTCTGTATTGGGTAAGGATTTGCAGGTTGAGGTTTGTTCTGCATGCCATCCTTTTTATACAGGAAAGCAGCGCGTTGTTGATACAGCGGGTCGTGTTGATAAGTTCCGTAAAAAATACGGCAAATAATTAGCATTACTGTTAATTTTTTCTGTGTATAGGTAAGCGCGCACGGTTTGATCTTGCACGGTAGTCATAAAACAAAAAGCCAGTACAACTTCAGTTGTACTGGCTTTTTGTTTTATGACTGTTTGGACGTTGATTTTTAAATAAAATGGGGCCGAAAATAGGGCTAAATGGAATCTAGACCAGACAGTCCTTCAATAGACCAGTTGGTGAAATCAATAGCGCCTTCGACGTCGTCGCCATTCTTATAAGTAATACGACAAACATATTTCTTGGTAGTTGTGCTTGTTGTGGCGCTAGTAATATCGATTTCGCCGTTAATAACATATTGATAGTTGCCGAGGCTCCAGGCATTAATCGGTTTTTCAGGAAAGCTAATGACTACGTCAGGCCCGAGGTTAGATTTTATTTGACCATTACAATGAGTAAAGGCAAGCCCAGTTAAGGGGGTTGTAATCGGAGCTTGACCGCCTTGATCTTTGCTATCAACAAGAAACAAGTCTGATTGAATGACTTTGTAAACGAAAGGCATGATGACCTTGCTTTGAACTAAAAGTAGGATCGCTAGGCCAGCAACAAAAATTATGATTGAGTATTTCTTCATGGATTTAAGGTAGTTGAGTTGAGTTGAAAACAAGTTAAACCAGGATTAATTTTAACAGGAATCAACGTTTTAAGTGTAAAGGAATTTAACAAATAAAACCTAGATTGAAGGAAAATTATTGGGTGCATTTTTTTGACTTGACAAGGCTTATTGAACTGGTAGACTGGCACCTCACTAAATTGACTTGGTGTCACTTGTTACTTGGGTTTTACTAAGTATTGGTGAGAAAATGGAGTTGTAACTTAACCCCTAGTCATAAAAAATTAGGGATTTGATAATTTTTTGGAGGTAGAAATGGCAGCTACAACTGAATCAGTGCGAGCTGATGCTGCGGAAGCACCGCTGTTAAACAAAAGAAATATGTTCCTAGGTGCAGCACTATATGTAGTGTTCTACGGTTGGGTTCGTTGGTATGAAGGAGTCTATGGCTGGTCAGCTGGTCTAGATTCATTTGCACCTGAATTCGAAACATATTGGATGAACTTTCTTTATATTGAGTTCGTTTTAGAAGTATCTACTGCAGGTATCCTGTGGGGCTATCTTTGGAAAACTCGTGATCGTAAAGTGATGTCAATCACTCCAAGAGAAGAGTTAAGAAGACATATGACTCATTGGACTTGGTTGGTAATGTATGCTTTCGCTATTTATTATGGCGCTAGCTACTTTACAGAGCAAGATGGTACTTGGCATCAAACTATCGTTCGTGATACCGACTTTACACCAAGTCATATCATCGAATTCTATTTGAGCTACCCTATCTACATCATCACTGGTGGCGCATGCTTCTTGTATGCAAAAACTAGACTTCCTACTTATCAACAAGGTCTGCATCTTCAGTATATGGTTGCAGTAGTTGGTCCTTTCATGATTCTGCCAAATGTTGGCTTGAACGAATGGGGTCACACTTTCTGGTTTATGGAAGAGTTGTTTGTTGCTCCTTTACATTATGGCTTCGTATTCTTCGGATGGGCTGCTTTAGGTGTAATGGGTGTTGTGAACACAGAAGTTATAGCTATCGCTAAGCTTCTGAAAAAAGACTTAGCTTAATAAGTCTTGGCTGTAATTGCTATCTCCTCTTGCTGTTTCGCTTTTTTTCAGGGCGAAACAGCTAAGAAAGATGATAGTGATTAAATAAAAATAATTTAAATCCTTTAGGAGGTAAGCTAATGAGCGCATCTCAATCAGCTGTACGTTCACGCGCTGAAGCAGTTAAAGTTTCACGTACGTTCGACTGGCTAATTCTGTTTACATTGTTCTTCGTTGTACTTGGCGGATATCACATTCACTATATGTTAACCGGTGGTGACTGGGACTTCTGGACTGACTGGAAAGATAGACGTCTATG
>CANNNV010000174.1 GCA_947506155.1 Methylococcaceae bacterium | reverse complement strand
TTTTTCAGTTAATGCCTTCGGGTAAACATATGGTTGGGAGAGATTTAGGACGATTAGGTTCGACGGCTTCGCTGCAGTACCGAGCTGCTGGATGAGTTTTTCATGAATCAGACTACAAAAAAACTAAAAACTGGAACATCGAGTTATAGATAGGGCATTTATTGATTTCATAGGATGAGCCATCTGGATGAGAATGATGAAACAGCCAATGATTATTTTTACCCAGAACCTCCTGTTGCGAGGCATAACCTAGCATTATCAGCGCAGCGCGATTGGCAAAGGTACATGCGCCATCGAGACCGATACCGTAGATGCCTTCGGCAGTCGAATTTAGTAGCAAGTCCAGACGAGCATAGGCCTGCTCCTTCTCTTGCAAAATGGAATAGATTATTACATGTTGCTGTTCAAGTTCAGCGGTACGCTCACCTACCAGTTGCTGCAGCATTCGCGCCCGCCACGAACCGATCAAGGAAAACGCCCCCACCAGACTGGTCAGCACCAGGCCTGCCAATAAAATTAGCCACGAATTACTTGGGCGGTGTAGAGCAAAATAATCTTGTGTAGGCACGATTTCAAACCGCCAGAACCGACCTCCGACTCGTAAATTTGAATAATTGATCAGAGAAATTTTTTCTCCAAAAAAAGTTTTACTTGCCAGTTCCAATGGTGACAGTGTTTGTAAGTCGCTGAAAAATAGCAATTGTTCTGCTGCCGGCGCACTTTGATCAATAAGCCGATAAGACAAGCCCTTGGTATCTAGCCCGGTAAGAGCATTCGCGACCATATCACCGACCCTGAATACACCAACAGCATAACCGGAGATGGCCTGGTGTTTTTCTTTTTGAGTCTGGTGGGGCTGGCCATTGCGATAGATGGGCATGAAGGACATCACGCCCTGCTGTTTACCCCGCTCCTGAACTAAAGTAATACGGGCGGTCATGGATAAATCTCCGCTATCTCTTGCCCTATCGATGGTTTCATGCCGCAAGTTATTGGAATAGACATCGTAACCTAGCGCGCTTTCATTGCCGTTATAGGGTTCAATAAACAACACGGAAACAAATGTCGGTCGATCTCCAGCACGGCCCAATTTTTTATCAGCATCTCGCTCAGTGATCTGGAAATTAGGATAGCCTTCCCGTCGAGTATTTTTTTCAAATGCCTCCCGCTCAGGAGCCTGAATAATAGGGTTCCAGCTCAGCGCCTGTATACCTTGAAAAGTGCCAAATGAATGTGTGACGAAAGTTCGGAACTCTTCCCGGTTTACTTCAGTCGAACTTGCGTATAAATCGCTAATAAAACGCAATACATTTAAATGGTTGGTAATCGAGGTTTCCAAGGCTATTTTTAGTTCTACAGTCTGTTGCTCGAACTCAAGTTTTATGCGCTGATTACTGGACTGTGCCTCATAAAAAAAAGAGGTGGTAGTCAACGTAAACATAAACAGTATCGGCACTGTTATAGCCAATCGGCGTTTATGCCAGCCGGCATCAGCTTGTAACATCCAGACTAACACCAGCGGGGTAAAAATAAACACCCCTAATACATCGCCACCCCACCAAGTTGACCAATTGCTTAACGCATTCGCTACCGGCATCCTCCCCACAGCTACCAAGGTGGACACGGACAGTGACGAATTAACCAAGGCGCTTAATAGCCCCCCATAAAGCAGAAACAACAAGACGTCTTTTTCTCGTTTCAGCGCATTCGGAAATCCAGCATAACGTCTGACCCAATAAGCACCTAGAACGGCTTGCAAACTGGCCCCAATGCTAATCACCAGTGCAATTAATATTGACCAGAGGTTTTCAGCATCGACGTTGGTTAATTCCAGTGTCAGGCCATTAATCAGAAACGAGCCCAGTAATATGCCGGGCCAGACACGATAGCCATAAATTAAAATACCCGCCAAGGCGATGCCGGAAGGCGGCCAGATTGCCGTTGCATAACCGGGAGGAATCGCCAGCAAAGCACCGAGTTTTCCGGTTATGAAATAGGCTAAAGCCAAGCCGATAATTTGCAGCAGCGGCATATCAGGTTGATCGTTGGTTTTAAACATATTGGAACGTCCCTTTAGGATTTTTTTTGTAGTTACACATATGTATGTTGTGAATTTTCCATTCCGCCGGGGCTTGCCATTCATGAACCCATGCTAACAAATGGCTGGCCGGCATGGGTTTGGCAATTCCGTAACCTTGTGCGTATTGGCAACCTATTTTTAATAAAGCGATGCCATGATCAATTGATTCGACACCTTCGGCAATGACCTGGAGATGGAATGATGTGGCCAAACCGATAACGGCTTGCACGATGGCCAAATCATCTTCATCTTCCAGCATATCACGTACAAAAGTCTGATCTATTTTTAGTACTTTCACTGGCAGATGCTTTAAATAGCTCAGTGAGGAATAGCCGGTACCAAAATCATCTAGCGCAAACTGTACCCCCAACAGCGTGCAATCTTTAATGATTTTTGAGGTTAGCCTTAAATCATGCAAGGCTTCTGTTTCTAATATTTCCAGTTCAAAATACGCTGGATTGATGGTGGGGTTACGTTCAAAAGCAGAATAAAGTTGCTCGACAAAATCATCTGTTTGTAGCGATCTGGCGGTGATATTGACACTGACTTGAAGTTGTAAGCCTGCTTGTAACCAATGATTCATATGCTGCAACGCCTGATCGATAACCCAGGCATCGAGCTTGATAACAAGCTCATGATGTTCAATTAGTGGTAAAAAATCACTCGGCATAACCAGCCCGCGTTCAGGATGTTGCCAACGTATTAGCGCTTCTACACCGAACACAATACCTTGTTGCATATCGACTTTTGGTTGAAAAAAAAGTTCAAACTCCTCATTTACTAGCGCCTGTTCAATGCGATTCAACGCCTCGCGATGCGCATGGACTTGACGATCCAGTTCCAGATTATAAACATGAAAACAATTTTTCCCTTCCTGTTTAGCTTGATACATAGCTTGATCAGCATGCCGTAACAGTGTATCAGGATCGGTGTCATCATCAGGAAAAATCGAAATGCCTATGCTTGCCGATACAGAAACCACTTGATTTCCCAGTGTAATCGGCTCATTGATGACTTGCAGCAGCCGATGTAAGGTAGTTTCGCAGTCTTCAACCTGATTCAATCCCAGTAATAAAAATACAAATTCATCTCCACCTAAACGGGCGATGGTGTCGCCTTTACCTAGTGAATTTTCAATGCGTCGAGAAATTTCGATTAATAACTGGTCGCCCACTTCATGACCAAAGGAGTCATTAACCGGTTTAAAACCGTCTAAATCAAGATAACCAACGGCCATCAAACAGTTATCGCGCTTAGTTTGATCAAATGCCAAATGGATACGGTCCGCCAACAAAATCCGATTAGGTAAGCCGGTCAGGGGATCATAGTGAGCGATTAGTTCGAGTTTTCGTTGATTTTCTTTAAGTTCAGTAATGTCTGAAGACGTACTTATGTAATGGGTTATTTTATCGTACTTATCAGTCACCGCAGAAATACTCAGATATTCGATATACACATCGCCATTCCTCTTACGATTCCAAATCTCACCTCGCCAATAGCCCTGTAGACTAATAGCGCACCACATCGTCTCGTAGAAGCTGACATCATGCAGTCCGGACTTGAGCAGACTAGGTTTTTTACCCAGTATTTCATCTCGTTGGTAGCCTGTTATTTTGCTGAATGCCGGGTTCATATCAATAATATAACCTTGTACATTTGTAATTAGAATGCCTTCCTGAGTGGTTTTAAAAACACTGGCAGCCATATATTGATCTTGTTCTCGCTGCTTTTGTTTATTGATTTCACAGCGTAAACGTATATTCCAGCCTACGATAACAATCAGTAGTAACAGAGGAACTGTGATATAAAGTAGAGCAGTTTGAGTATTGATAGCCTACACCTTGTCCGGTTATTTTGAGAGTTACTATACATCTTTATTAACTGTTGATTTTAAATTAAATCTACTTATAGTTGTGTAACAAAACAATTAACCTTTTAAAGAGTTCACTATGAAACATTTTCGTCTTTCGTTTACCGTCACTGCTGTTTGTTTGGTGGCGGCCTTTTATTGGGCAGGAATAATGGGAGTTTTTATCGCCGTTATTTTGGGTGTCCTAGAAATTAGTTTATCGTTCGATAATGCGGTAGTTAACGCATCAGTGCTAAAGCGCATGGATGATCGCTGGCAGAAATACTTTTTAACCTGGGGGATTTTAGTTGCCGTTTTTGGCATGCGCCTTTTGTTTCCTATCGTCATAGTTTCGGCGGCGACCGGTATCGGGTTTGCTGGCGTTACCGAGATGGCATTAAACGATACGGCAACCTATGCCAAGCATTTAACCGAGTCGCATGTACAAATTGCGGCGTTTGGCGGCATGTTCTTATTGATGGTGTTTTATTCGTTCATCTTCGATGAAAGCAGGGAGTTACATTGGCTGGGCTATTTGGAAAGAAAAATGGCTTCTTTTGGAAAACTGGAAGCCATTGAAATTATCATGGCTTTGGGACCGCTGTTAATTATTCAAAACTATCTGCCCCAGGAAATTCGCATGGATGCCATGGTTGCAGGTGTTTTTGGAGTTATTCTGTACGTTATCGTGGACAGCTTGGCGACGTTGTTTGAGCATGAAGAAGAAGGTGAGGAAGTTGTCGCGGTGCTCAAAAAAAGCGGCATGATGAGTTTTATTTATTTGGAAGTCCTGGATGCGTCATTTTCCTTTGATGGCGTGATCGGTGCATTTGCGATTACCCAGGATGTGGTCATTATTATGCTGGGCTTGGCTATCGGTGCGATGTTTGTCCGAAGCCTGACGGTGTATCTGGTACGTAAAAATACGCTGGATGAATATGTATTTTTGGAACATGGCGCTCATTATGCGATCGGGGTATTGGCGGGCATTATGCTGGTCAGTATGACACATCCTGTTCCTGAAGTGATTACTGGCCTGACCGGTGCGGTATTGATCGGTTTGTCGGTGATTTCATCAGTTCGTTACAGAAAGCGAGCCGGCTGACTTTGGCTTTGCAATTGATTTAATTGTAAGTTATTAATCTTAATGTAATATTAATGGCTTATAATGTGATCATGTTTACCACACTACGCAAATTTATCACAGAGTAGTGTAAAACTTCGTCGTTCAGGACGGGGATGTAAGCGGCTCAATTCTACTTGCTTCATAATACACGGCTTGTTAAAATTATTCGTAGTTGCTATCAGAGGACGCTTTAGGCTCGCTCTACGACGGCAATTTAGTTTTTAAAATAAAGACTTCAAGATCAC
>CANNNV010000173.1 GCA_947506155.1 Methylococcaceae bacterium | reverse complement strand
CGTGTCAGCTTGGCATTAGGCTTTAGCTTTCTCAGGGCTGTATCTAAATCAGTTACAAAGGTTTTTATAAAGTGTGCCGGCTCGTGTATCAACATAATGCTGAAATACGCGGAAGCTTACACTGATTACTGACGGTTCGCTCATTTTTTTTAAAGTTCAATAGATTCAGTGGGTTCCAATGGACGGATGTGTTGTTTTTTAGCAAAACTCACAAAATTAACCATTAATAATCATTTGGTTACAAAAACTACCGAACCGAGGGTGATTAGCTTACTCGTTTTCCAGTTATTTTTCTAAGCTTAAAAACTGGAACATCGAGTAGTAAGTATAATTTATTCTAAGCTACTTCGTGTAGTTCGCAACAGCTGCACCGGTAAGTCAATGGATTGCTTTTTTTGCTTTGCAGCGGCTGTAAGTGAGCTGACTTTCAAATTAATACGCTGATCAAGGCAACCCCAACTAAAAACATTCCGCATCCTTAAATAAGACACCTTGCAGGTCTTTTTGTGACAGCAGCGGCTTGTCTTTTAACGGCCAGGCAATCCCAAGTTCTGGATCATTCCAGACGATGCAGCGTTCATGCTCTGGCGCATAAAAATCTGTGGTCTTGTACAAAAACTCGGCAAACTCCGAGAGCACAACGAAACCATGTGCAAATCCCGGCGGCACCCACATTTGCCGATTATTTTCGGCTGACAAATAGGCGCCTACAGACTGACCAAAGGTCGGCGAAGATTTACGGATATCTACCGCCACGTCAAAGACCTCGCCAACGGTTACCCTAACCAGTTTTCCCTGCGGTTGCACGATCTGATAATGCAAGCCGCGCAACACATTTTTGGCAGAACGCGAGTGGTTATCCTGCACGAAAACCGGAACTGAGCCGGTAGCCTGCTGAAAAACGCGCTGGTTGTAACTCTCAAAAAAAAAGCCACGCGCATCGCCGAATACTTTAGGTTCAAAAATAATGACGTCCGAAATATCAGTTTTGATGATTTGCATTAGAATATTTTCTCCTGGAGTATGCGCAACAAATACTGGCCATAGCCATTACTTTTGTATCTCGCGGCAGCGGCCTCGACCTCAGTCGCACCAATATAGCCCATACGGTAGGCAACCTCTTCGAGACAGGCGATCTTCAAACCCTGGCGTTTCTCGATGGTCTCGATGAACAACGATGCCTCTAGTAACGATTCATGGGTGCCGGTATCCAGCCAGGCATTGCCACGGCCCATCACTTCAACCTCAAGCTGATTTTGCGCCAGATAGTGTTTGTTGACGTCGGTAATCTCCAACTCACCGCGCGGCGACGGCTTAAGATTGGCGACTATGTCACACACCTGGGTATCGTAAAAATAAAGCCCGGTAACGGCATAGCGCGATTTGGGCTGGGTAGGTTTTTCTTCGAGACTGACCGCACGACCTTCATCGTCAAATTCCACTACACCGTAACGTTCCGGATCTTGTACCGGATAGGCAAAGACGGTCGCGCCGTGGTCTTGCTGACCGACCTTGTTAAGGCGATTTGCTAAATCATGACCGTAAAAAATATTGTCGCCCAACACCAGTACGCTGGGATGGTTGCCGATAAACTCACGCCCGATGGTAAAAGCCTGCGCCAAGCCATTAGGTGTAGGCTGTACTGCGTAGCTCAGATTAATGCCCCACTGACTGCCATCACCCAGCAGATCTGCAAAGCGTGGCGTGTCCTCCGGCGTCGAGATCAGCAGAATATCGCGGATACCGGCCAGCATCAGCGTGGATAACGGGTAATAAACCATCGGTTTGTCGTAGACCGGCAGCAGTTGTTTTGAAATTGCCTGCGTCACCGGATAAAGCCGGGTGCCAGAGCCACCAGCCAGAATAATGCCTTTTCGTGTTGTCATAATATTATAGGATTTGTTGGAGAACATGGCTAAGCCCCGACTGCCAGTCCGGCAGTTCGAGGTCGAAAGTATTGCGTAAAGAGTGCGTATCCAGCCGCGAATTGGCCGGACGCTTGGCTGGTAACGGGTAAGCATCGGTAGTAATCGGCTGTATGTCGTCCGGCGTCACTTTCATGACCTTGCCGGCGGCAGCAGCCTGATTGATGATGAAGCGCGCATAGTCGTACCACGTTGTTTCACCGCCGGCCACCAGATGATAGAGGCCGAACGGAAAATCCTGCCGACCCTCGCGTCGGACTCGCCCGACCAGCTGTGCTGTGACATCGGCCAGCAGAGCTGCCGACGTAGGCGCACCATGCTGATCAGCGACAATACTCAGGCTATCACGCTCAGCAGCCAGACGCAGCATGGTCTTGGCGAAGTTAGCGCCATGCGCACCCACTACCCAACTGGTTCGAAAAATCAAATGCTGAGGGCAACTGGCTTGCAAGCCCAGTTCGCCATCACGCTTGGTGCGACCATATACAGATTGCGGGTTGGTCATATCGGTTTCGACATAAGCCCCCTGCTTTATGCCATCGAATACATAATCGGTAGAATAATGTATTACCCAGGCGCCGATACGGGACGCCTCTGCACCCAGTATACGTGGAGCTTCGGTATTAATCGCAGTCGCCAGATCGACTTCGCTCTCGGCACGATCAACCGCAGTATAGGCAGCTGCGTTGACAATCAGCTCAGGCTGTACCGTCCGCACCAAGGCAGAAATTGCGTCCGGGTCGGCCAGATCACAGTCCTGGGTACCGACAGCGAACACCTCGCCCAAAGGTGCTAAGGCACGTTGGAGCTCAAAACCCAACTGGCCGTTCTTACCGGTTAGTAGAATCTTCATAATCTATCACTATAATTTTGATCTAGCCAATTGCGGTAAGCGCCGCTGGTGACATTGGCAACCCAGTCCTGATTGCTCAGATACCATTCCACTGTTTTGCGAATTCCTGTTTCGAAGGTTTCGGCCGGGCGCCAGCCAAGTTCATGTTCGATTTTCTGCGCATCAATCGCGTAGCGCCGATCATGGCCGGGACGGTCAGTGACGTAACTGATCAGGCGGGCATAGCTGCCGACTGGATCAGGTCTCAGTTCGTCCAGCAGGCCAACAATAACATTGACGATGTCAATATTAGGTTTCTCATTCCAGCCACCGACGTTGTAAACCTCGCCCACTCGACCGGCTTCGAGAATACGGCGGATAGCGCTACAGTGATCTTTGACATACAGCCAGTCGCGAATCTGCTGGCCATCACCGTAAATAGGCAGTTGCTTGCCGGCCAAGGCGTTGGCGATTATCAACGGAATGAGTTTTTCTGGAAAATGATAAGGGCCGTAATTATTGGAACAGTTACTGGTGGTAACCGGCAAACCGTAAGTATGGTGCCAGGCGCGCACCAGATGATCACTGGCCGCCTTGCTGGCAGAATAAGGGCTGTTGGGCTGATAAACACTGGTTTCCAGAAATGGCGCGTCGTCCGGTTGCAAAGAGCCATAAACTTCATCGGTGCTGACATGATGAAAGCGAAAGTTTGCCTTATCATCAGCTTCCAAGGTGTTCCAGTAACCGCGCGCGGCTTCCAGCAGCGTAAACGTACCATCAATATTGGCACGCATAAATTCGCCCGGACCATGAATACTGCGATCAACATGGCTCTCCGCTGCAAAATGCACGATAGCCGAGGGCTGGTACTGCTGCAGCAAGCTGGCAACCAAATCAAAATCGCAGATGTCACCCTGCACGAAAATATGCCGCATATCCCCTTGAAGTGCAGCCAGGTTTTCAAGGTTGCCGGCATAGGTCAGCTTATCGAGATTGATGACCGGTTCATTCGACTGCGCCAGCCAATCCAAGACAAAATTGCTGCCGATAAAACCGGCACCGCCCGTAACTAAAATCATAATATGTATCCTTAGAATAATAACCGTAACTATTTCAGATTGTACAATTAGAATAAATCACATCTCCATGAAAAGCACGAAAGAAAAAAGCAGACGCATGTGTGTGACTTACGGTAACTCGCAATAAATACTCTCCCTACATTTTCTATATACTCATCGTTCGCTAATTTTTTCTAGTGGTTGGCAATTATTAAAAATACCACATGTAGTGTTTTTCGTGGTCAATATAAAAAACACCATAACCCAGCGATGATTTTATGCTTGAAATTTTAGGCTTTACATTTAAAAAAATGATATTTGAAATTGAAAATTGGTATTTTTGCGTTGTTTTCTCAACAAACAGAACCAATCTTCTGAACTGGCTTATAAAATCAGCGAACCGTAAGTGGATAGTTGCCGTAAATATGTTTGTCTTTTTTATCATCAAGTCTAAATTGATAGCGCCATGTTTTTGTTCCCTTGGTTCTAATAATCAATGACAAAGCGTTGCCGTCTGTTTTTTGATACTCCGCTTCTCGTGCCTTTAGTTTCTTGATCGCTGTATCTGTAAGCGCATTACCGGCCCCTTTTTTTTGATTATTTTGGGTTATTTTACATTAACCTAAAAATGGGGGGCAAAAATCAGGGCTTTAATGCTCTTTTATGGGAATCTCTGGGCACAAAAAACCCCGCTAAGCCTTTAAGCTTGCGGGGTTTTGGGTAGGTCTTGGGCTGTATGAAACAGCCCTCAAGCTGTAGTACATAACACCGCATTATGTGCGGCTTGTAGGTCATTAAAATAAAAACAGGGGACAATTCAGGGGACATTGAAACGGTTTTTTTATTTTTACGCCAATAATTGGCAATAACTGCCAACAATTCAGGCTTAATTTCAGTTATCAAAATCACAAATAAAAGCACCTTGCTCCTTCAGTGCTTTTGCCAATTCACGCATCAACGGCCTATGACCCCCTTTGAACGCGTTCATTGATGATATTTTCTTACCGCTATAGGACTTTGCGCCCGTCGATGCAAGCCAAGGTTGGTGCTGCCGGATCGCTTTCGATTGAGCTAGGCGCTGTTCCTGCGACCAATTTCTCGCTGCCATGACTTACTCCATTTTCAGTAACTATTAGTTCGTTTGGCCGTTTCTTTTCGATTTCTTGAGCCATTAATGCGACTTGCAGGGTTTTTGCACATTGGGACTGAGCTTTAAACGCAAGCTTCAAGAGCTTCTCGGCCTTATCTGTATTTGTATTCCAACCGACACAAGCGGCTTGTGCTGCTAGGCTATTGAATATAGCATCAAGCGTAGTGGCCTGAGCTATGAGTGTTTTTTCTGGGTTGAACTGCTTATTGCAGCGTTCACGTAACTGCTTAACCATGACAGGTAAGTCAGTCGTAAAAGTTGCGGTGTATTCCTGCTGGGTAATTGCAGCTCTGACGACCGGGTCTAAACCAACTGCTGCAATTTTTTCAGGGCTGGTAATTTGAGCATCAACAAAT
>CANNNV010000172.1 GCA_947506155.1 Methylococcaceae bacterium | reverse complement strand
TCAATCAGCATATGGCGTTTATGCCTATCTACTCGCGGATCTTTAAGCGACGAAAAGGCTTCCTGTAAACTTAATGCCATGATTAACTACCCTAAAAAACTGAGTATTATGACTGATTTTTAGGCTAATTTATATGCGGTTGCCCTGAGTTATACCCCCCCGACGTACAGAAGTTATGGCGGAAGTGGTAACCAGCAATGGGGCGATCATAGACGTAATTATGGGGGCCAGGGGGTTAATCGGGATGGAATACACCCCGGTGGCAGAGAAGGTTTTCCGGGTAGAGTGCACCCAGGTGGTAGAGGTTTTGGTCCACCGGGTAGAATACACCACGACGGCGGTGGTTTCCCTAGCAGAATACATCATGGTGGAAGAGATTTTGGCCCTCCTGGATTTGGCCGACACGGTAGGCATTAGCGATGGGTTAATTGGGGTTTGAAGTCCAGAGGTACGGACAGTCGCGTAGGTTTGGTTAACAGTTTTATCGTTAACCCAATATTTCCATATAAATGTTGGGTTGCGAAAAGATGCAACCCAACGCAGCTAAAAGCAACCCCGCAGGGAGCGATAAATTTTCTGACGTTCAGCCATTTGGTAGCAAAAGCTTATCACATAAAAAAGCCCCATAAATCAAATGATTTACGAGGCTTAATTTTAAACCGCCAGCTTACTCAGGTTAGTGCCTGATTCACTGGCGGTAAAAAACACAGCTACCCAAAAGGACTTCGGCGGTTTTGGATAATACGCTTGAGCCGACAACAGCTACCTCAAGCAACACTGGCTTACCCCATAGAACTAGAAAACCAGTTCTTGATTTTTAAACTCATGACGTACCCAGTGAGGATGGTGGCAGCACTGGGACTACGCTCGCTAGGCCTACACCAATCCGTCCCAGCGAGGGAGCATGAAGTATTAATTATGTGCTGTTATCGATACTAGGACAGACACTATCGACATAATAGAGAAGGATGACACAGCTAGCCTTCCCGACAGCACATTTTAAAATTTAACATAATTCACAAGCAATGCACAACACTATTAACTTTTATCGCAACCACGCGGTATCAACCATGAGGCGCTTGGCTTGTCGTGTTTCGCATAATCAGCAACCGGTATTTTCTCTCCTGTCACCCGTTCAATTTCATCAACTGTCACCAAATAGCTGTCAAGATTAGCCCGTTTTGCATCCGGTGAGTTCGGTACAATCCAGGCGATAGCCCGTTCATCTTGACCAGTGCCGCGAATAACCACTTTCCAGTAAGCGTCCGGTGTTTTCACGCCATGTGACTGCACAAAATAATCATCTGCCGGATTGTTGCCCCAAATTACGCCGCCAATGACCAGCAATTCATCTATGTCACGGTAGCATTCGATAATCTCTTCGGTAAGTAACCATGCGCCACGGTTCATATTCGCCGCCTGGGGCAGAACATTAGTCATGAAGTTACTCTGTTTTATCGCAACTTCCGAGCTGTCCAGATGGTTTGCGGGGACTTGATGCCCACGGTCGTAATTATTTCCGTAGGCTTTCGCTGTGGTTTGTTGGCATTCCGCTGGAACATTGGGATCTAGGTAAAAACTATCTGACCGTTTGGCGCTACCAGTGTCGTGCTGTGCGTTGTAACGGAATTTCACCGCGCCACGCTTTTCACAGTCCACCCAAACCGTAAAACCCTCGTAGTCTAACTTTAGAATCTTGCCGGTTCGTGTAATCTGAGTATTGCTTTGAGGCGCTGACTGTGAAGATGCTGCGCTTGAATCAGGCTTTGATTGCTTTTGATCACCGTTGATATAACTGGAGCAGTCATCATGAGAGCAATATTGAAAAGAGGCCGCGTGGGCGAGTTAATTTAGTAGAGGTTTGTGCTTTGTCACCGCTCAAAAATCCTATGGGTGTCGCACTTGTTTAAACGCACAAAGACTAAAAGAAAAAACAAAACAAAACAGTGAGTTTTTGAATGTGTAACAAAATCAAAATAGAATATAAAATATAAAATCCCATACACTGAAGGTAATACATCATGGAAGCAGAATATCAACAAGTTGATTTTGTAACAGAATCAAAAAATACAGGAAATCACGGAGGCAAGCGTAATAATGCAGGACGAAAACTTAAATATAATGAACAGACTACCGCTATTCGACTGCCTATTTCGATTGTTGAAAGAATTAAAAAACATGGCTTTGATGCCCCTGCAAATCCAAACGATATTAATTTGCAAGCAGAACTGGAAAAATACAAAGCGGCTAATTTAAAAGTAGTAGCCCAATGTGACAAATACCATCAACGATCCATTGATCTGGATACTCAAGTCAGAGAATTCAAAAGGCAATCTGATAAATTACGCGCTGAAATAACACGGCTTAAACATTTAGAACAAGATTGTCAGGTCATTAAGGCTGACGGCAACCAATGTGATCGAGAGGCAAAAGTAAAAGTTAATTTAAGCGGTATTGCGATAAACGTCTGCTTACAACATCAAAATCAATTGAAAACTGAAGCATCAACACCACGTCTAATTACCTCGTAATTAAACGCTCTCTTAAAGTTGTCATTAAGGCTTCTGTCAGGCCTGTTATTTCACCTTGGCTAATAAATACCAATCGCCCAATGCCATCATCAGAAGATCTCGACGGCAACCGTGTTGGCGGATAAAGTTTTCCAGTTGTCCCTTGTACCAGCCAGGGTTGGTCTTGTCCGGAAATATACACCAAGCCTTTTAGGCGTACTAATTGTTTATAGTGCGTCGTTAAATAGAGTAGTGCAGACTGTAATCGCTCCCACGGTATTGGGGCTTCAAGTTGCAAAGTGATACTGCTAAAGCCGTGATCCGGCAAATCGCGCGATTCAGTATCACGTAACCTTCTGAATTTTTTCGGGAAATTGAGTAGTGCATTGGGGTCAATCTCACCTTGTACCGCCGTCAGTCGGGTGGCTGCGGGGGCCAACTGATCCAGTCGCGTATTCATTCGTTCAATTTGTTGGGCGCTTGCCAGGTCGGTTTGCGTCATTACCACGGTATCCGCCCACGCAAGCTGGGCTTGTGCTTCAGGAAAGTAGTCAAAATGATCTTCATTCATAATCGCTGAAACGGTACTAATGACGCCTTGTAAACTATAGCGTTTGACCAACCAACGCTCTCTTGAAAAAATATCCAGCACCGGTTCCGGATTGGCAACACCGCTGGTTTCGATGATCACACGCTCGAAAGGCATATCTCCGGAATCCCAAGCCATGCGCAAATTTTTAAGCAAGGGGGTTAACGAGCCTTTAACCTGACAACACAAACAGCCACCCACCAAAGTCGATAACGGTACTTTATGATCACGCAGTAATTGTTGGTCAATCGGCGTAGTACCAAACTCATTAATAATCACCGCAGATTTGGGTTCATGGCTCAATAACCGATTGAGTAAAGTTGTTTTTCCGCTGCCAAGAAATCCACTGATAATAAATACCGGGATGCGTTCAATGACTTTAGAGGATGGTTTCATGCGCGTTAACCTGTTAAATGACCCGGCATGCGTCTAATGATTCATGAATTTCGAGTTTTGGCAAATTACGGCCAATAAATACCAGCACCGACTCGCGTACTTCATTCTTCGGCCAAGCCGCCCCAAGATCTTCTGTCAACAGCATGTGTACCCCTTGGTAAATCAGCTTTTGTTCACAACCTGCAATATGTATGATGCCCTTATAACGCAATAAATCGTTACCATATTTGCGGATCATAATATCCATAAAGGCCATATATTTTACTGCGTCCAAGGCCTTATCGGTTCTAAAAACAAAGGATGTGATGCCCGCATCATGCTCATGACTGACATCGTCCAGAAAATCGGGTTCAATGTCTAAAATGGCATTAAGATTAAAGCCACGTATATCAAGAATTTCACTGATGTCGGTTTTGCCAAAATGAACCTGTGCGATAGGTGCTCTGGCATTGATTGCACGTAATCTTGCTTCCAACTCAATGACTTCTGCCGGTGTTATCAAGTCGGTCTTGGATATCAATAATCGATCGGCAAAGCCAACCTGTTCTTCCGCTTCATGGTTATCGTCAAGTTGTTTAAGAGCATGTTTTGCATCTACGACAGTAATAATCGCATCCAGCAAATAATATTCACTAATCTCTTCTTCAACAAAAAACGTTTGCGCAACCGGAGCCGGATCAGCCAAACCTGTCGTTTCTATGATGACCCGCTCAAAATGCAACGCTCCTCTGTCGCGTTTCTCGGCTAACTCACCCAAAATACGCACCAAATCACCACGCACGGTGCAACAAATACAGCCATTGTTCATTTCAACGATTTGCTCTTCACCTTGAATAAGCAAGTCATTATCAATACCGGCTTCGCCGAATTCATTTTCAATAACGGCAATACGGTGGCCATGATTCTCGGACAGAATACGATTTAAAAGGGTCGTTTTTCCGGCACCTAAAAAACCTGTTAAAATCGTGACGGGTACGGGTGTAGAGGGGGTATTATTAAACATTAAGCAGTCCTGTGAGTTATAAACAGTTAGTGGGTACGCACCGTGCGTAAGTTTTCTAGCCAAAATCGAGCGTTAACAATAACCGACGCGGCAATGCCTGATTGACCTGCGGCGAACGGTGTACTGCGCCGTGCTGTTCATTACCTTCCCAGGCATTGCCTTTCAGTAAGCCTACCGCGTAGGTCGGCATGATATGAACAGCATCAGGGTCTAAAATAAGTCCGGAATGTTCATCCATGAGTCCGGCAGATGCGCTGCCTAATTTTATATGATCAACATAAACATCCTCCAGCCATTCGGTTCCCATACCGCCATAAGTACAAACCAGGCGACAAGTAACCGAATCCACATGAAAACGTGGACACATAGGATTATCGAGTGTGCGCAATCGCAAGCCCACCCGCTTTAAATCAAATAAATCACTAAAGATTACCGCCAGACGGCCAACATCCATGCAAAAATCACGGTAACCCGGTAAATGCTCTGCGTTTTTAATCAGGTTAAAAAAATCAAACTCAGATGGTTTAATATTCTCAACAAAGCTGACTTCATTTTTTGTTGACAACAAGGTGTTAATAAAATTTTCCAGCGCACTATCAACGGATCGTTTGACTATACAAATATTGATATCCGACTCATAGATAGCTGACAAATCAGCCAGTTCGTCAGAAAGAAACGCGTGCGCATATCGAGGAATGGAAATAGATTGTAAATTAGCCACCATGGCAGGCCTCATTGACTCAGTAACGTGTTTTCAAGAATGATAACTGACTGCATAAAGCCAATCCCCAAGCCAAAAATAGTGGTTTGTCCCACCAGATTGGC
>CANNNV010000171.1 GCA_947506155.1 Methylococcaceae bacterium | reverse complement strand
CTCGCCAATTTTAAATCTTCGATTTGTGATGCGTTTAAGGGTAAGAGAGCTGGTTTTTGAGTGGATGCCATGGTCATGATGGTAGGAGTGATATGGGAAGCTGAAAGTTTACTCTAAAAGGGTAATATTTTCTTTGGAAATCACCTTATTACATGCTGAAAGGTCGTGATGCCGCTTTTGCACAGCGATCTTACACCATTGCCGCTGGTTTTGGTTTGGCGGCGATACTTTCAGTCATTGTGTTAGGTGATGAAAGCGGTTACACCGATGGCGAAGTGCAAAAAGCCAAACTGGCCGCCATTGAAGCCGAATGGCATACCGAAGCTCCCCCTGCATCATTTACCCTGATTGGTATTCCTAATCAGGAAACCATGGAAACCCGTTATGCGGTAAAAATCCCTTGGGTATTGGGTTTGATTGGTACGCGCTCTATCGATACGCCCATTACCGGCCTATCAGAAATTCTGGAAAAAAATCGCTTGCGGGTACGTGAGGGCATCAAAGCTTACGCCGCCTTGCAAACATTAAGGGCTGGCAATAAGAATCCGGCGACTATTGCCGAATTTGATCGCTACAAACAAGACCTAGGTTATGGGCTGTTACTCAAGCGTTATACCGACCAGGTAGTTGATGCCACGGATCAGCAAATAGAATTGGCCGCGCAGTCGTCGTTACCTAGAGTTGTGCCGTTATTCTGGACTTTTCGAATCATGGTGGTTTGCGGCTTTATTATGTTGGCGATATTTGTTTTAGCCGTTATTGCCAGCTCAATTCGAAAATGCAGACAGACCTGGCTATTACGTGCCAGCCTTTACATGATGCCATTACCGTGGATTGCTTGTGAAATGGGTTGGTTTGTTGCTGAGTTTGGCCGGCAACCCTGGACGATTGCTGAAATTTTACCGACCTTTTTAAGCGCTTCATCTTTGACCGAGCTGGATTTATATTTGAGCCTGACAGGTTATATCGGTTTATATACGGTATTTTTGGTGATTGAAATGTTCTTGATGCTTAAGTTTATTAAATTAGGTCCGAGCAGTCTGCATAAAGGCCGCTACCATTTTGAAATTGCTACAGGAGCTACGCTATGATTTTTGATTATGAAACCATGCGCTTAATCTGGTGGGGACTTTTAGGCGCTTTATTAATCGGCTTTGCCATTACCGGCGGTTTTGACCTGGGCGTGGCCATTCTTTTGCCCTTTTTAGGCAAAAACGATACTGAGCGCCGCGTGATCATTAACTCGGTCGGTGCGACTTGGGAAGGCAATCAAGTCTGGTTTGTAACCGCCGGTGGTGCTTTGTTTGCCGCTTGGCCCGTGGCCTATTCTGTAGCCTTTTCTGGGTTTTATTTTGCGTTATTATTAACCCTGTTTGCACTGTTTTTAAGGCCGATAGGCTTTGATTACCGCAGTAAATTATCCTGCCAAAAATGGCGTAACAACTGGGATATTGCGTTATTTATCGGCGGACTTGTGCCGGCATTAATTTTTGGTGTGGCTTTTGGCAATCTATTAGCCGGCGTGCCGTTTTATTTTGATAATGATATGCGTATTTTTTATACCGGTTCATTTTGGGCATTATTAAACCCATTCTCACTAGCGGCAGGATTAGTTAGCTTATCCATGCTGATTATGCACGGCGCGGTATTTTTACAAATCAAAACCGTAGGTGACATTAATCAGCGCTGTAAAACAGTAGTCATGATCTTTGCGCTACTGACACTAGCTATTTTTGCCGTGGCCGGTATCTGGGTGGCAAATATCGATGGTTACCGTATCAGCAGTGAAGTTTTAGCCCATGCGCCGTCTAATCCACTGGCAAAAATAGTGTCTAAAGAACCCGGATTATGGCTGGCTAATTATGGCCGATTCCCCGTGTTATGGCTGGTGCCAAGCTTGGCTTTTATTGCCGCAGCAATCACTATCACCCTATCAAAAATCGGGCGTCCTGGCTTGGCCTTTATTTCCAGTTCGTTAACCTTGACGTCCATTATTTTAACCGCAGGCGTATCCATGTTTCCTTTTCTGATACCGTCAAGTTCGGCGCCGAATAGCTCGTTAACCGTCTGGGACGCAAGCTCCAGTCTTGCCACCTTAAAAATCATGCTCTGGGTTACCTTATTCTTTTTACCGATCGTCATTACTTACACCAGCTGGGTGTTTCGTGTGTTACGGGGAAAAATAACGCCAGAACACATTCAACAAAACGATCATACGGCTTATTAGGGGATTACTATGTGGTATTTTACCTGGATACTTGGATTATTACTGGCCTGTTCATTAGGCATTATCAACGTGCTTAGACTAGAGGCTCAGGAAACCTGGGATAGAGAACATATTGCTGTAGACGCGTTAACCCAGTTATTAACCAAAGACACTATGTTGGGTCGATTAAAGGAAAAAGTTGAAAACTCCAAACGCAACGGATTTCCTTTTTCTATCCTTTTTATCAGCTTAAAGGATTTTAAACTCAAACATGATTTACCGGCCGCTGAAATGGATGCCATTTTACGCAGCGTGGTTGATTGTTTTAAAGAAGACATCCGGGTCGGCGTTGATATTGCCGCAAGAATGGGGGAGCAGGATTTCATTATTGCCATGCCGGGTTCACCTTTGAAAAAAGCGGAAGAAATTGCAACCCATGTTAGAAATGCAATTTTAGCGCGGGTTCAAGCGCCTAAAGGCCTAGCTGTTGAGGTAGCAACCGGCGTTGCCGAATATTCTGTTTTGTCTAAAAAGCTGGCTACGACAGCCCATGAAGTGGAAGAGTTGATCAATCTTGCCTCAGCAAAGTGTGGCTGACAAAATTCAACCAGATGTTGCTGGTGGTGGTTTTAAGCTTGATATAGATACATTAGTTATGCACAACAAAACCGTTTTAATTCATAAGATTGGCGATATTCTGGTTGATAGTTTTCATTATCTTGCGTTATTTAGCATAGGTGCGATGATAGTCTGGTCTGCTGTTCATGAATATATCATGATGATGAAATCAGGCTACGCCAATCTGGAAGATATACTTTTATTGTTTATTTATCTTGAATTAGGTGCGATGGTTGGCACTTATTTCAAAACGCGTCGACTACCCGTACAATTTCTAATTTATATCGCTATTACTGCACTATCCCGTCATTTAGTTATTGATGTTCAAAAAGTGGCCGATAGTTTTCATCTTTATTTACTGTTGAGCATAGCCTTTGCCATTGCCCTGCTCAGCATTGCTATACTGATCTTGTCTTATACCGCCACAAATTACGGTTGTCCGGAAGACAATGATCTTAAAGACAAAAAATAACTATAAGCAGTGAATTCGCTGCTACAAAATACAGATAAGCGCTATATTTAACCTGTTCACTATTTTGGTTCAAAATGAAGGTGGTGGACAAGTTTTGTTGCTTTCAGGCCAACTTTAGTAAACACATATCAATTTTCTTGTGACTGGTACCTACTCCATGTAAGCTTTAAGCTAGAATCCATCATTAATAATTTTTATACTTTGGCAAGATCACCTCGTTATTCCAATAACTCATACTTCAGCAAGGAAATATTACGTAAAACTACACGTTATATTCTGCTAACCTTCTTGGTTACATCAGTCAGTTTCTGTGTAGTATTACGTTGGCTGCCTGTGCCAATTTCGACTTTTATGGTATATAGACATATTGAAGACTTAATCAGGGATAGTTCCATCAAGGCAGTTAAATACTCATGGGTAGACGCAAATAAAATTTCAAGCTATGCAGCTTCGGCGGTTATTGCCGCTGAAGATCAGTATTTTTTTCAGCATACCGGGTTTGATTTACATGCCATGCAAGCCTCTATTGATAAGTACATGGAGGGTGGTCAACTCAGAGGAGCGAGTACTATTTCCCAACAAGTTGCCAAGAATTTATTTTTGACACCGTCAAAAAATTTTATCCGTAAGGGGTTGGAGGCCTGGTTCACTTTACTAATCGAGTCGCTGTGGAGCAAAAATAGAATATTGGTGGTTTACCTGAACATAGCAGAGTTTGGCGATCATTTATTTGGCATAGAAGCGGCGAGTCAGTATTATTTTGGTATCCACGCAAGCCAAATAAATCGATCACAAGCGGCATTATTGGCTGCAACTCTTCCTAACCCAATATTGTTACGAGCGGAACAGCCAACAACCTATTTACTTAAGCGACAACGCTGGATACTCCAGCAAATGCAAAATCAGTGAGACCTTTTAAGGCAAGTGTCTGATACAATGATCATTTGATAGACCTTCAATTACCTCAACACCCAGCACATAGAGATTCGTCATGAGTACGCAAAAAACCATCATCAACACTCATTTCTTAGTGAGTAGCCTGATTATATCAAGCTTACTTGGGGGCTGCGCAAGCACCGGAAAAGTTAATGAACGAGATCCCTGGGAAGGCTGGAATCGCGGCACACAGGAGTTTAATGACAGCCTCGACAAGTCCATCGTAAAACCTGTTGCAAAAGGCTATCTGTCAGTAACTCCAAAATTTGTTAATGATGGGATAAGCAATTTTTTCAGCAATCTTAAAGATATTGGCGTAACCATCAATGATTTTTTACAGCTTAAAATGACCCAAGGCGGTATGGACGCGAGTCGTTTCGTGATCAATACCACAGCTGGCGTTGGCGGTTTTGTTGATGTAGCAAAAATGATCGACCTGCCTAAACATAATGAGGACTTTGGACAAACATTGGGTTTTTGGGGTGTACCATCAGGTAATTATTTGGTAGTACCTTTTTTAGGTGCAAGCTCGCCTAGGGAAGTTGTGGGAGCCATAGGTGATGCTTTAATGAATCCACTTACTTATACATTTGCCTTTGCTGGTAGTGGCGCCGCGGTTAGTGCAATTAATGCCGGAGCTAGAACCGTTGATGTTGTTGATGCACGCGCCGATGTGATACCGACTGAAAAAATCATTAATGAAGCCTCTTTAGATCGTTATGAATTTATCAAAAATGCTTACCAACAGCGTCGTGAACATCTAGTTCATGACGGTAATATTCCTGAAGAAGATGATCTTCAGTTGGAAGATGAAGCCACAGCAAGCGGTAATGGTGCTACAAAAACAACAGGTGCTCAACCGGTAGCCGTTAGTAAAAGTTCTGGTTTACCGCCTATCATTAATAATTCTAAGCATTTTCTGGAGTTATCAGCACCTGTTAAAAAATAAACCAGCTTGTTTGAGTCAATCACCCCGCCCTGAAGGACGGAGCTTGCAAAAGCTAGGTTGACCAGACTAAGTGCTTAGGCACTACGATTACAACAGGTCGTTAAGACTTACCAGCGAATGCTTCCTTAGTTCGCAGCTTGTAAAGGATCGGATCACGCTG
>CANNNV010000170.1 GCA_947506155.1 Methylococcaceae bacterium | reverse complement strand
TCACGGGTTGACCGCTTGGAAAGACAAGCACCTAATTTTTTAAAGATAGCAAACGCAATAGGAGCTGCATGAGCTGGCTCGGCTAACACCGACGCGCTATCCCTCCCCGACCTAAAGGACGGGGTATCTCGCGCAAAAACCGATGAATTATTTTACGAACCTGGGGATGTTGTGTTAACCGTGAGAGATAACGGCGCATATATTATATTTTATACGTTTGATAGAATTATCTATGACAATGATGATGATGATGATGATGATGATGATGATGAAAAGTATTATATCTACTCCTATAAAAGAAAAAGATACCCGTCACCATTCAAATTAAATGATGGTGAAAAAAAGAACCTTAAAGATGAGATTGACAATCTTTACAAGGAAGAAGCGGAGGAGTTGGATCGCTCTTTGTTAGAAGGGTTAGTGTCAAACTCGTAGGAACAAACCATAATCTTAGTTTAAATAAAATATTCTTATTTTATTCGTAGAAGGATAAAACAATAAAACAATGAACACAGTACAACTTTTAAATGAACTAGAGCAATTACCCCCCGAAGCGCAACATCAAATAGAAGACTTTATTGATTTTATAAAAGCACGTTATCTATTTGTAGAAAATAAGCGCCAACCAGAAATAACTAAAGGTGATAAAAATATTAATCCCACGGATTTGTTTGGTTTATGGGTAGAGCAGCCTAGAGATTTAGCCGGCATTAGACAGCAGGCTTGGCAACGTTCGGAATTAGAGCAATGATTTTATGTGATACCAACGTTTTCATTCATGCGTTTAATGGCAATAAAACCACCATTGCACAATTGGAAGCTATAGGTTTGAAGAAAATAGGTTTATCTGCTATCACGCTTATGGAGCTTTATCAAGGCATGGGGAATAAAGCCGAATTGGCACACATGAAAAAAAAATTACGATTTTACGACATCGCACATGTTGATAGCTCTATTTCAAAAATGGCGATTGAGTTAATAGAAAGCTTTAACCTTAGCCATAGCTTACAAATTCCTGATGCCATTATCGGTGCGACTGCGATTGTTTATGACATTCCGCTTTACACCTATAACATCAAAGATTTTAATTTCATGCCCAATATTAACATTCACTTCGTTTAGGCAACTAAAAACCATTGGAACTTTCATGCTCAGTATTAAAAATTTAACCGTCAGCGTTGGCGACAAACCCATCCTCAAAGGCATTAACCTTGAGATTAAGCCTGGCGAGATCCATGCGATTATGGGACCTAACGGTTCCGGTAAAAGCACCTTGTCGCATGTGTTATCAGGCAAGGGCGGCTATACCGTCACCGGCGGTTCGGCGACTTATCAAGGCAAAGACTTGCTGGATATGGCGCCGGAAATCAGGGCGCGCGAGGGTGTGTTTTTGGCCTTCCAGTATCCGGTCGAAATTCCCGGCGTCAGCAATATCTATTTATTAAAAGCGGCGCTAAATTCCATACGCAAACATAACGGCCAGCCTGAAGTCGATGCGATGGATTTTTTAACCTTGGTTAAAGATAAAGTGCGCTTACTGGAAATGGATGAGAAGTTTCTTTACCGTGCAGTCAACGAAGGTTTTTCCGGCGGCGAAAAGAAACGCAACGAAATCCTGCAAATGGCCATCCTGGAGCCCAGATTGTGCATCATGGACGAAACCGATTCAGGTCTGGATATCGATGCGTTAAAAATTGTCTCAGAAGGCGTTAATTCCTTGCGTTCAGCGGAGCGTTCATTCGTGATGGTGACGCATTACCAGCGCTTACTGGATTATATCAAACCGGATTTTGTTCATGTTTTGGCAAACGGCCAGATCGTTAAATCCGGTGGTGCCGAGCTGGCGCTAGAGCTTGAAGAAAAAGGCTATAGCTGGGTTGAAGAGGCGATAGCTTAATGAAGACGGCAACAGCAAGCCGTTATGCGGCTGAATATCCAAGCCTAGCCCCTCTTTTGCCAGGCCAAGATTTGCCCTGGTTACAGGCATTACGAGTCGATGCGTTGGCGCAATTTTCTGAACAAGGCTTCCCATCGCCGCGCGAAGAAGAATGGCGCTATACCAATGTATCGGGCATAGAGAAGAAACTGTTTTCTCCATCGCCAATGGTAACGGCCAGTGCAGTTGATACAAACTGGCTAAACACGTACAAAATTGAAGATGCCTGGGTTCTGGTTTTAGTGAACGGCCGTTACTCCGCCGAACTTTCACATCTGATCGGTTTGCCGGACGCTGTTTTAGTCATGAGCATGGCAGAGGCTCTGGCAAAACAGCCAGATACCGTGGAAAAATATCTAGGTACCGCTGCCGAGCAGTCAGAACATGGTTTTATTGCCTTTAATACCGCCTGGTTTAGCGATGGCCTGTTTGTGCATGTGCAGGCCAAGCAGGGGTTGGATAAGCCGATACAATTATTGCATCTGGTGACTGATGCAGATGTGCTGGCGGTGACCCGAAACGTCATTATTGTCGATGACTCTGCTGAAGCTAAGTTTATAGAAACTTTTGTCGGTCTGGATAACACTTATTTATCAGCCGCAGTCACTGAAGTTTTTGTCGGAAAAAATGCCGAGGTGACGTTATATAAAATGCAAAGCGAGTCGGAAAAAGCTTATCATTTTGGCGGTTGCTATATTAAACAAGAGAGAAATGCCCGATTCACCCATCATAATTTCGCTTTCGGCGGCTTGTTAGCACGCAGCGATATACACGCCGATCTGGATTATGCCTCGGAGTGCGAATTGAATGGTTTGTATTTGGGCGTCAAGCGTCAGCATATTGATAACCATACCCGTATTCATCATTTGCAGCCTCATGCGATCAGCCGCGAATTGTATAAAGGTGTGCTGGACGATAGAGCCAGAGGCGTATTTCAGGGGCGGGTGATAGTGGCTGAAAACGCCCAGAAAACCGATTCGCAAATGAACAACCGCAATCTGCTGTTATCGGAAGATGCCGAGGCCGATACCAAGCCGCAGCTGGAGATTTATGCCGATGACGTAAAATGCGCCCATGGCGTGACGGTGGGGCAACTGGATGAGAAGTCTGTGTTCTACTTGCAATCACGTTGCATAGATCCGGAAACCGCGCGTAACATGCTGACCTTTGCCTTTGCTAATGAAATGGTTGATAAGGTCAAGATTAAAAGCTTGCACGATAAGGTGTTGGAACAGGTGTTACTGCGTTTTCCGCAGCAAGGCGTGAATCAGGAATGGCTATAAAATATCGGCGATATTGATGGTGAGCTGATTTAACTGAGACAAGGTGATGGTATCGCCGACCCGTAACGTGGTTTTTTCACCGTAAACATCCTCATGCGGTTGGCGATAGACTTCAATACAGGAATCCTTGAGATTAAGCAGCCAGTATTCAGGGATGTTGTGACGGGCATATAAGCGCAGTTTCTGATTTTGGTCAAAACTGAGCGAACTGTCGGCGACTTCGATCAGCAACAAGACATCATCGGCATTGGGATGACGCGAGCAATAGAAATCAGCTGAGGGCTTTAGCAGCATAAAGTCAGGCTCGGGTTCGGAAAGATCGCCGAGTTGCAAGGGATTTTGAACCGAAGTATCAGCGCAATCCGCTGTTAAAACAGTAAATAATTTGTTGATGCGGTTCAAGTGACCAGAGTGATTACAACCAATAGGCACCATTTCCAAGATTTCTCCATCGATGAGTTCAAGACGACTTTCAGGCGGAAAAATATTAGCGTCACCTAATTTTTGCCATTCATTAATGTCGGTCAAATGTTTTCGGACAGTTTCAGTGGCTAGAGTCATGTTCTTAAGTAAGCGTCAGATTAAGATGATCTTGAATATAATATGTTGTAATAAAAGAATCAATAAAATCGTAAATAAACTATGACAAAATTTCCTGTAGAAAAAATCCGTGCCGATTTTCCTATCCTGGCTGAACTTATACGCAACAAACCTTTGGTTTATCTGGATAACGCGGCCACTTGCCAGAAGCCTCAGGCGGTCATCGACAGCATTGTGCAGTTGTATAGCCATGATTATGCCAACGTGCATCGCGGCGTCCATAGCTTGAGTCAGCGCTCTACCGACAAGTTTGAAGGCGCTCGCACCAAGGTTAAAGACTTCATTAATGCCGCTTCCGACAAGGAAATTATTTTTGTCAGAGGCGCTACTGAAGCCATCAACCTGGTCGCTCAAACTTATGGCAAAGCCAATATCAAAACCGGTGACGAGATTTTAATCACCGCGATGGAACATCACGCCAATATCGTGCCTTGGCAAATGCTGTGCGAGCAAACTGGCGCAGTGTTAAAAGTTGCACCGATTAACCGGCAAGGCGAGTTAATCTATGCCGAGTTTGAAAAACTGCTCAGCGACAAAACCAAATTGGTTTCCGTCGTGCATATGTCCAATGCGCTGGGCACGATTAATCCGGTGAACCAGATTATTGCCGCAGCTCATGCCAAAAACATCCCGGTCATGCTGGACGGCGCACAAGCCGTTCCCCACATGACAGTGAACGTGCAGGAACTGGATTGCGATTTCTATGTGTTCTCGGGGCACAAGCTCTATGGCCCGACTGGCGTGGGCGTGTTATATGGCAAGCAAGCTTTGCTGGAAGCCATGCCCCCGTACCAGGGCGGTGGTGATATGATCCGCAAAGTCACCTTCGAACATACCGAATATAATGCGCTGCCTTACAAGTTTGAAGCCGGTACACCGGCTATCGCCGAGGTGATAGGCCTGGGTGCGGCTATCGATTATCTGAATGAAATCGGCATGGCTAATATCGCCGCTTACGAAGCCGAGTTACTGGCTTATGCAACTGAAAAAGCCAGGGAGATTAAGGGGCTTAGCATCATTGGCGAGGCCGAACATAAGGGCGCGATTTTATCCTTCGTGCTGGATAAAATCCATCCGCACGATATAGGCACGATGCTCGACAGTTTGGGTATTGCCATCAGGGCAGGGCACCATTGTGCGATGCCGGTCATGGACTTTTTTGAAGTTCCCGCGACGGCAAGAGCCTCGTTTGCAATGTATAATACCAAAGAAGAAATTGATTTTTTAATGAAGGGCATCGTGTCCCTGATTGAGGTGTTTGGCTGATGTATTACACTATCAAAGCTCATATTCATGCAGGCGAAGAGTCTGGTTATGTTGCTGAATGTGTTGAATTGCCCATTGTTACTCAAGGGCAATCACTCGATGAAGTGACGTTCAATTTGCGCGAAGCAATAAGCTTGCATTTGGAAGGTGAAGATTTGGCCGCTTTGGGCTTTGCACCCAATCCGCCTATTGTGGTCAATTGTCAATCACCCCGCCCTGAAGGACGGAGCTTGCAAAAGCTAGGTTGACCAGACTAAGTGCTTAGGCACTACGATTACAACAGGTCGTTAAGACTTACCAGCGAATGCTTCCTTAGTTCGCAGCTTGTAAAGGATCGGATCACGCTGGGGAAAGGTAAAGCCCCGAAGGTTCTTTTCGTCACTGGCAACAGTGAGAGCCGGTTGTAATCATTGTCGAAGGGAGATTGCGGG
>CANNNV010000169.1 GCA_947506155.1 Methylococcaceae bacterium | reverse complement strand
TCAATCAGCATATGGCGTTTATGCCTATCTACTCGCGGATCTTTAAGCGACGAAAAGGCTTCCTGTAAACTTAATGCCATGATTAACTACCCTAAAAAACTGAGTATTATGACTGATTTTTAGGCTAATTTATATGCGGTTGCCCTGCTTTTTTTAGAGCAAAAAGCAACCCCATGCATCAGATGTGGTAAATTGGGCCTTATGCACCCCCCATCGCCGACTTTCTTAAGCATCATGAATGACGATAAACGATCACACGAAGCGTCAAGTCTTAGAACATTTTTCGACGACCAATTACATTACTTGCAAAAACTCGCCAGTAGTCTGAATAGCTATATTTACGATGAAGAAGAACTAACCAAGGAAGATCAGCTCATCGTCGAAAATTTCGTCGATGCTTCAAATAATAAGATGCGAGCCGTATACGACTACTCCCATAAACTAAGGGAACATGTCACGGCGCTATACCACCATGTTCTCCAAGTCTCCGATCAGATTCCGCCTCCCATTGAGTTGAGTTTAGATAGCTTTAGAGTGAATCCAATCGTCAACGCCTTGTTCGTCAACAGCAATGACATCGACAAGCTGGTGCAAATCGATCACAATGTGGACGTTTATTTCCGCAAGCATAGCCAATACGAGTTTCCTATACTGTATGCTTTTTTAACAGCCAAAAAAAGTGAAAAGCAGACACTGGGCATGAGCAGACGAGAAGAATTCCTCATACATGACGTACCGCAACTAGCTGTTAATTTTTCGTCTCACAAACTCCATGTCCCTTGCTCCAGCAGCGCAGAACTAAACACCGAAATAAAAAAGTATCTGTTTAGTCGAGTAGTGGCGCAGGTCAAACAAGAGATGCTATCTCGCATGATCTCTCAACCGGTTAAAGCGATCGGTGATCCTTACCAATCGCGAGTAAAAAGCTTGGCTAACCCAGATATTTATCTCGATACTTTGATCGAATATCTCAAAAACCCAATTTACCTGTTGAGTATTGAAAAAATTAATTTCAAGCTTAGTAAACTGGGTATTAAATTAGATGCCGACGATAAGCAGTCTGCAAATGAGTTTGACATCCACGAACTCACCTGGAGCGATAACACTAAAAATGTGATATTACAAATAGCCTATACTCGATAAAATTTTCTACGTCCCGCTTAAATTTTCTCACTCAATTCAACTTGCTTCATTTAGCTATTTTCACCAACCAACCACCCTCACCTTTACAACTGTTTTGCCCCTCTGCTGTAATGGCAATTCTGGCATAAACATCTTTTAACGATGCTGGTATTGTTCCGCTTACCTGAAAACCACCTTCATTTTTTGGAGTGACTTTAGGCGTAACTGGCAATTCTTTTATGGTAACCTTCAGTGTGTTCGGGTAAGTGTTTGCAGAAGCGGCAAAAGAAAAGTTGGCCCCCGGTACAACTTCAACATTTTCAGCCGGCTGAAAATCAGTAAAGGTGGGCTTGGCACAGGCTTTGGAGCTACTGCTACTGCCGTAAGCCCAGCTAGCAGTGCTAGCCAGCATTAAAACAAAAATCCATAAGCAATTGTATTTTTTCATTATTATTATTCCTCATTCAGTATTGTTAATTTTATAGGTAGCGATGACAAGCTAACTGATTTTATCGGATGCTGTCAATGGCAAAAATCGCCCGGTTCATCAGAAGTTTTTGATACGGTTTTGCCCTATCACGGTTTTCATCTGCAAGCTTAGCTAGATGTACGGTATAATCGCGGCTTATTCAACTTTAAACAGTACTCAGCTATGGCTCAATTTTTTGAAATACACCCGGAGAGTCCGCAGCTGCGCCTGATACATCGTGCCGTAGAAATACTTCGTAAGGGTGGCGTTATCGTTTATCCGACAGACTCCTCTTATGCGATAGCCTGTCATATCGGCGATAAGCAAGCACTGGATAAAATTCGGCGTATCAGGCAGCTGGATGATAAACACAATTTCACTCTGGTGTGCAAAGACCTGGCCCAGGTATCAATGTTTACCAAAATCAGTAACGATGCTTACCGACTTATTAAAGCGTTAACCCCGGGAGCTTTTACCTTTATTTTGGAAGCTACTCGTGAAGTACCACGTCGATTGCAACATCCCAAGAAAAAAACAGTTGGCATACGTATACCAAATCACCCTGTCGCACAATTGCTGGTTCAGGAATTTGGCGAGCCTTTGTTTAGCGCTACGTTAATGTTACCAGGGGAGGACCAGGCGATGACCGATCCTTACGAGATCAGAACTAAACTTGATGCTGAGCTAGATTTGGTGATCGATGCAGGTATTATCGAGTTTGAACAAACGACTATTATTGAGTTTACTGGCAATGCTGCCGAAATTATCAGGCAGGGCAAAGGCCTTGCGCCGATGTTGGGATAAATAAAATGATGGATGAATTAACCCTGTTACAACGTATAGTCGTCTGGATTTTGCCAGTGGTTTTTGCGATTACCGTGCATGAAGTGGCGCATGGCTGGATCGCAAAAAAATACGGCGATAATACCGCTTCTCTGTTAGGCAGGTTGACTTTAAATCCGCTCAAGCATGTCGACTGGGTAGGAACGATTATTCTGCCAGGAATATTATTAATTACCGGTACCGGTTTTATATTTGGCTGGGCAAAACCTGTGCCTGTTGATCCTCGAAACTTTGAAAATCCACGTCGCGATATGGCACTAGTTGCCCTGGCCGGGCCGGTTTCCAATTTATTGATGGCGATTGCTTGGGCATTGATAGCCCGATTAGGTGTGACGATTGGCGCTCAACTAGAACCTATTTCGTTACCGCTGATTTATACTGGTATCGCCGGAATTTCAATCAACCTGGCGCTGGCGATGATTAATTTATTGCCGATTCCACCGCTGGATGGTAGCCGGATTTTAACCGGTATTTTGCCAGGAAACTTGGCGTGGCAATATAATCGTCTGGAACGCTACGGCTTTCTTATTTTATTGGCGCTACTATATACCAATGCCTTAGGTGTGATTTTGGCCTACCCGATGTTTATTGCACAAAAAATATTTTTCTCAATTGCTGGTTTGTAGCTTAATCTGCAATCAATGACCAATCTTATTAAGGTATCTCAGGATACTGTCGCTGAACCCGTTTTTGCAAAAGTCAACGGCGCACCTTTTAACACGTTGCCGGATGATCTTTATATTCCTCCGGATGCGCTGGAAGTGCTGCTAGACACTTTTGAAGGGCCGCTGGATTTATTGCTGTATCTCATACGCAGGCAAAATCTGGATATTGTCAACATACCGATAGCCCAGATTACTCATCAATATATTGCCTATATCCAGATTATGAGCGTATTAAATCTGGAACTGGCCGCAGAATATTTAGTGATGGCTGCCCTGCTGGCTGAAATCAAGTCCAGGATGTTATTGCCCAGACAATCTGAAATTGAACAAGAAGAGGAAGATCCTAAGGCAACCTTAATTCGTCGCTTGCAAGAATATGAACTGATTAAAAATGCGGCTGAAGAAATTGATCAGTTACCCAGAATTGAGCGTGATATATTTGAAATTGGTGTTGATGTTTCAACCCTGATAAATGCCGAACAAAATTTACCGGATGTTCAGCTAAAAGAAATGCTGCTAGCGTTTCAGGATGTACTAAAAAGAGTTGAGCAGCTCAGTCACCATCAAATAACCAAAGAAGCCTTATCTGTCCGTGAGCGCATGTCCGCTGTTTTGGAAAAGCTTAAAGAAGTGGATAGTCTTTTGTTCTCGCAATTATTCATCCAAAAAGAAGGTAGACACGGAGTTGTTGTCTCGTTTTTAGCCATCCTTGAACTTAGCAAGGAACGACTCATCGACATTATTCAGTTAGAACCCTTTGCCGAATTACGTGTTATAAATGCCCAAGCAAGTCCTTCGACTACGCTCAGGGCACGCTCCTTAACTGACCAAGCAGAATTAATGTGGACATTAAACATGTAGTTGAAGCAATTTTGTTTGCCGCAAATCGTCCAATGACTTGTAAGCAAGTACAACAAATTTTTCCTGAAATTGAACGGCCTGACCTTGCTGAAATACAAGCGGCGATTGTATCGATTCAGGAAGATTATCGCTCAAGGCCGGTTGAATTAAAGCAAATAGCCAGCGGCTATCGCTTTCAGGTCAAAAAAGAATTGTCGCGCTGGGTATCTAGGCTATTTGAAGAAAAGCCACCGAAATATTCCCGCGCCTTATTGGAAACGCTGGCGATTATCGCCTATCGTCAACCGGCAACTCGTGGTGATATTGAAGACGTTCGTGGCGTGAGTGTCAGCTCTAGTATCATTCATACACTACTGGAGCGTGAATGGATTCGAGTGGTGGCTCACAAAGAAGTGCCGGGCAGACCGGCCTTATACGGTACGACCAAACAATTTTTGGATTATTTTAATATTACATCCCTAGATGAACTACCTACGCTAAAAGAAATTCAGGAACTCGATGTATTGATAGATAAGCCATTGATAGAAAACCTATTAGACAAGCAACAACCCATGCAGGTAAAGAGTGAAGATCAAGAAACAATCGAACAGCAAAAAACCACCGAAACCATCGAACAGGCCCCTAAAACCATCGCAAGGCTCGGCACCACAGCCGACTAATGCACCGAAAAAAAATCCCTCCTTGCAAAAAGCGGGCGCCGATGGTGAACGTATTCAAAAAGTACTGGCGCGCGGCGGTGTAGGTTCCAGACGAGAAATTGAGCGATGGATAGACGAAGGGCGGCTGAAAATTAACAGTAATCCTGTTAGTTTAGGTACTCGATTAAAAACCGGGGATCATTTGCAGATCAACGACCGCGTGGTTCATTGGGAAAAGTTTGCCGTGCAACCCACCCGGGTCCTGCTTTATCATAAACCCGTTGGTGAAGTGGTTACGCGCCGAGATCCAGAAGGTCGTCCGGTGGTATTTACCAAGCTGCCCAAAATGGAAGGTAGTCGCTGGATATCTGTTGGTCGTCTGGATATCAATACTTCGGGCTTATTATTGGTCACCAATAATGGAGAACTGGCTAATCGTTTGATGCATCCGTCAACCGAAGTGGAGCGTGAATATGCCGTACGTATTTTAGGCGAAGTTTCAGCCGCTACCCTAGTAAAGCTTAAGGAAGGCGTGGAGCTTGAAGACGGTAAAGCCAAGTTTAACGACATTATATTTTTCGGCGGTGAAGGCGCTAATAAATGGTACAACGTTATTGTTGCTGAAGGTCGCAACCGCCTAGTCAGACGTTTATGGGAATCGCAAAACGTCACCGTCAGCCGCTTGATGCGAGTGCGCTATGGGCCAGTGGTGTTGCCCGAACGTTTAAAAACCGGTGCAGTTTATGAATTAACCGATAAAGAACTGGACTTGCTGTTTGAATTTGCAGGCATGGTTGGTGAAAAACACTACGTCGATAAGCCGAATTTCAAAGCCCGATAGTGTTGACACTAAAACTATAGTGGGCCCTGAAATCCGGACAATGGTTTAAGATATGCACTGTCGAAAAATGAGAAGCAAGAAATGAGCGAAAGCAAACGGAAGATTTTTACAGGTGCCCAAAAAGCCAAGATTGCTTTAGAGGCGGTGAG
>CANNNV010000168.1 GCA_947506155.1 Methylococcaceae bacterium | reverse complement strand
GCGCCCCTTGATAGGCTGAAAAGCCTGTCAAACTTAGCGATATTCGACGCCGCATTGACGTCGCTGTGGGATAAGTGACCACAGTTTTTACAATGATTATTATAGGGCAGAAACAATGCAAAATAAAGGTCAAAAGCACACCATTCCTTGAATTCTATGAAATAAACGGAAATATCCCCATTACTTAAAAGTAAGCAATACTGACATTTTTGTTATAGTATTGCTTACTTATTGTAAGTTTTTAAGCACAACCATGAATATAAATCAGCTACCTGACGCCCCCCTTTCGACCCGGTCTTATACTCGGTTGTTGCTGCAAATTATCGGTTTAGCCGCTGTCTACGTTGTCGCCGGAAAGCTGGGCAATGTATTGGCTATATCCTCGGGCTACTCCTCACCTATCTGGCCGCCAGCCGGCATTGCCTTGGCGGCGATTTTAATCTACGGCTACCGTGTCTGGCCCGGCATACTGCTGGGGGCGTTGCTGATTAATGGCTTAATCCCTGAGGCAGGTTCAGCTTTGGAAAACCTGATCTCGGTCGGTGTTACCCTGATCATCAGCATCGGCGCGAGTTTGCAAGCCTTAGCCGGTGCCTATTGGCTTAGACGCTATATCGGGTTTCCGAATGCGCTTACACAAGAAAAAGAAGTCCTACTGTTCCTGCTCTATGGCTGTTTATTAAGTACCCTGATTAATTCAACGCTGTCGGTGTCTGCGCTGGTAATAGTCGGACGGATGCCCGTAAGCAATTTCTTAGAAAACTGGGTAACCTGGTGGGTGGGCGATGCGTCAGGGACAATAATTTTTACCCCGCTGATCTTGGTCTGGATGCTAAGCGGCAGTAAGGTCTGGCAGAACCGACGGTTGATGGTAACGATACCGACACTGTTATTGCTTGCCTTGACTATGGCCGCTGTTTTTTACGATACACATATCAGCAATGAGCGGATAAAGCTTGAGTTCGAGCAACAGGCCGTAATATTAAACAATCAGCTTAAAGTGGAATTTTTAAACCATATTAATGTGTTACGCTCTATTAGAAGTCACTATGAATCCTCAAATTCTGTTAGTAGGGAAGAATTTCGAGTTTTCACCAGGCTGTTATTAGACGATTTTCGAGGTATACAGGCGCTAGAATGGGCTCCGGTTATTCAGGCCTCTGAGCGAGAGGTGTTTGAAAAAAGTTTTCAGCAAGACGGCCAGCCACGCTTTCAGATCACCGAGCGAGACATTAACAAAACTATGCAGCGCGCCAAGCAGCGCTCCTATTATCTTCCTATCACTTTTGTTGAACCTTATCTAGGCAATGAAAATGTCTGGGGTTATGACGCAGCTAGCAATCCAAATGGTTTGGAAGCGCAAAATCGTGCAGCCGATACCGGAGAATTTAGCCTAACTGCACCGATTACCTTGGTGCAGGAACACGACAATCAGCAGGGCTTGATCGCGTATCAGCCGCTTTATCGCAGGGATTTAACTCAGGAAACCCCAGAACAGCGGGGCCATGTCATTGCCGGTTATGCCGTTGCCGTGTTCAGAGCTTGCGACATTACTGTAGCGGCGTTCAAAAATCAAAATACAGCTGGATTATCTTATCGGTTGATAGATACGACTGTGCCGGACTCGGAACAGTTGCTGTTTTCCAGTGATGAGCAATTGCCGCCGGTCGTGCACAACGAAGCGTGGTTTGGCGTTGAAAAAGTATTCAGCAGTCGCGTGGCTATACCCATCGGGGGACGAACTTGGCAGTTTGACATCGTATCCAAGCCGGATTATTTAGTTCATTATCGCACAGGCAATCGGTGGCTAATTTTGCTCGCAGGTCTGCTGCTGTCTAGCCTGGTAACGTTGATGACACTGGTCGGATCGGGGCGCGGACGGATGCTGCAACTGTTGGTGAAGGAACGTACTGCCGAGCTGGAACGGCAGCATGCGATTAGCTATTTGGTGATGAAAGAGAAGGAGCAAGCCCATACACGTTTGGACTTGATACTCAATGCAACCGGTGAAGGTATCTTCGGTGTCGGTCTGAATGGCAGATGTATATTCGTCAATCACGCCGCGCTAACAATGCTGGGTTATGCGGCAGAGCAAGACCTCTTGGGTAAAAATAGCCACCAGCTAATGCATCATTCTCATCTGGACGGCAGGGTCTATGATGTCAGTGACTGTCCGATTTACCAGGCGTTACATGGTAGTATTTCTGCACAGGTAGACTCAGAAGTATATTGGCGTAAAGATGGTTCAAGTTTCCCGATTCAATATCAGGCGCATCCGATCAAGGATGGTGAGCAAATCATCGGCTGCGTAGTCAGTTTTATTGATATAACCGAGCGTAAAAAAGTTAATGCGACCTTAACTATGCTCTCCATGGCCTTGGAGCAAAGCCAAAGTTCGGTGATGATTACTGATCTTGATACGCATATTGAGTATGTCAATGAGGCGTTCGTCAAATCCACTGGTTACAGTCGTGAAGACGTTCTTGGTCGAAAGTCAAATCTTTTAAGTTCCAAGAAAACTTTACAGGAAACGTATAAGGCAATGTGGGCAGCCTTGAGTACGGGCAAAGCCTGGCAAGGCGAAGTTACCAATCTCAATAAACAAGGTGAAGAGTTCATCGAGTTGACCTGGATTTCGCCGATACGTCAAATAGACGGCGAGATCACCCATTATTTGGGCGTTAAAGAAGACATTACCGAGCGCAAGCAGCTTGAACTGGGCCTTTTAGAGGCTAAAGAGAAAGCGGAGATACTAGCTCAGACTAAATCGCAATTTTTGACCAATATGTCGCACGAAATACGCACGCCGATGAACGCGATTATCGGGCTTTCACAGCTGGCGCTAAACAAGGATTTTGCGCCGGAAGCGCTGGATTATCTGTACAAAATCAATCTGGCTTCCGTGAGTCTATTAGGGATACTGAACAGTATTTTGGATTTATCCAAACTCGAAGCCGGGGGCATGACCCTGGATCAACAACCTTTTTACTTAGATGCCCTGCGCGACACGCTGCACAGCCTGTTTATGTTATCGGCCCAGGAAAAAGATCTGCTGTTCACGCTGGAAATCGCGCCGGATGTTCCGCTGCTGTTGCTCGGTGATACGCTGCGCTTGAGACAGGTGCTAATTAATTTATTGGGTAACTCGATCAAATTTACTGAGCGTGGTGCTGTTACCTTAAGCATTAGTTTGCAACAACATGATGAGGCATCAAAAGTCCGGTTATTATTTTGTGTGAAAGATACCGGTATCGGCATGTCCACCGAGGATCAGACTAAGTTGTTTCAGCCGTTTACTCAGGTAGACGAATCCAGTACCCGTCGTTTTGGCGGAACCGGACTGGGGCTGGTGATCAGTAAGGACTTGTTAACACTGATGGGCAGCGAGCTTTCCTTGGACAGTGCGCCTGGACAAGGCAGTTCCTTTAGCTTTGAGCTGGTGCTGGACCTGCCGCCTCCATCCTTGCAGAATACGGTTCCGCAGGAATCAGAAACCCTAAATTCGGCACTGAGTCAGGTGGGATCGGTGTTGAACGGCCTGCGAATTTTGGCGGCAGAAGATAATATTTTCAATCAGCAAATTGTCAGGGAATTACTGACCTTGTCGGGTATCAGTGTCGAGATCGCCAATAATGGTGAAGAGGCGCTGGCTATGTTGGCGCAACAGGACTTTGATGCGGTGTTAATGGATGTACACATGCCGGTCATGGATGGCTTTGCAGCGACAAAAAAGATACGCAGTCAGCCGCAGTTTTCCACGCTTCCGGTGATCGCCCTGACCGCTGGCGTCACTCAGGAGGAACGGAGTCTGTGCATGGCCGCCGGCATGAATGATTTCATCAACAAGCCGATTAATCCTAGCCAATTGCTGTCAACGCTAGTGCAATGGCTAAAGCCAGAAAGCATAACGGTCGCAGCTTTTGCTATTGAAGGTCTGGAAACTGCAGCTGCAAAGCTGACCGATACCGATCAGTTACCGGTTTTTGACATGAAGAATCTCTTGATAGCGCTGGGTAATAATCAGGAATTAGCCAGCCAGTTGCTGCTTAATTTTAGCGACAGCATTAAACCGGTTCCAGATGAAATTGATCTTCTGTTGGCTGCAGGAGACCTAGCGTCAGCTCAAGAGCGGATACACACGCTTAAAGGCGCGGCTGGTAATATGGGAGCCGTGCGACTGCACGCGGCTGCTGTGGACTTGGAAGCTGAACTCAAACTAGGGTCGCCGACGGCTGAGGTAATCCAGTGTTTTAAAGCGGCTTTCGACCAGATGATGTCGGTAATCGTGACCGAGTTTAAACCTAAAACGGAGCCGGTCAATACCGGAGATGCTGAGGCACTACACCAGTGTGCCGTTAAACTCGACCTACTGCTTGAAGCTAATGATTATGTTTCAGAGACGTTGATAAGTACCTTGAAAACGCATCTGGCAGATGAACAACTGGGCTTATTTATCCGGTTACGTAAGCCATTGAATGAGCTAAATTATGGCGAAGCTCGCAAAGTGCTACGCGAATTAGTAACAAAACTACCCGAAATTATGGAGTCTTAATGATTACCCCTAGCCAACAGCCAATGATTTTAATTGTTGATGATGTTCTTTCTAATGTGCAAATTCTTGCCGAAGCGTTAAGTGTCGATTATCGAATTAAAGTCGCCAGCAATGGCGAAGATACACTGAAAATTGCCCAGCGTGAGCCACCAGATTTAATTCTTCTCGATGTAATGATGCCTCATATGAATGGCTTTGAGGTGTGCCGACGGCTGAAAGAAAACACTGATACCCGTAACATAGCCGTAGTTTTTGTAACCGCTATGAGTAATGGCGCCGATGAGGAGAAAGGCTTGAATTTGGGCGCTGTTGATTACATCACCAAGCCTTTCATGATTCCGATTACCAAAGCGCGTATTCGCAATCACATCAGTCTTAAACTGCAAGCAGATTTACTGGGATCTCTGGCATTTCTTGACGCACTAACACTGATTCCCAATCGTCGCCGTTTTGATGAAACCCTGATTTCGGAATGGGGCAGAGCCTTGCGTGATACAACCCCGTTGTCGATGGCAATTATTAACATCGATTATTTTCAAAAATATAACAATTATTATGGTTATGGCGCAGGTGATGTCTGTTTAAAAATGCTGGCGGGTGGATTAGTAAAAAGACTCAATAGACCCGGTGATTTTATTGCGCGGTATGCTGACGATGAATTTATGGTGCTGCTGCCTGATACGCATCTGGACGCTGCTCGGCAAATTACCGAACGCCTACGTATGGGTATCGAAATGATGGGCTTAGAACATTATCATCCTAAAGCACATGCTGTTGTCACCATCAGTATCGGAGTGGCGACCCAGAGCACTGTTTCAAAAAACATTTTCCCCAAGGTACTTAGTGATGCGGCATTGGACGCGCTGTACTTGGCAAAGAAAGGCGGTAGAAATCAAGTATGCCACTATTAAAGCCGAACCTGTATCATCGGCTTACTGTCACTCGATGTTCCAGTTTTTAAGCTTAGAAAAATAACTGGAAAACGAGTAAGCTAATCAGTGTAAGCTTCCGCGTATTTCAGCATTATGTTGATACACGAGCCGGCACACTTTATAAAAACCTTTGTAACTGATTTAGATACAGCCCT
>CANNNV010000167.1 GCA_947506155.1 Methylococcaceae bacterium | reverse complement strand
CACTTATCCCACAGCGACGTCAATGCGGCGTCGAATATCGCTAAGTTTGACAGGCTTTTCAGCCTATCAAGGGGCGCTGTAAGCCGTCCTAATGTGGAACGATTTTAGTTACCATAAAGCCCCGTCCTTTAGGTCGGGGATTGTTTACCAGTATCTGCTCTTTTCTCGGTTTTTAACTGGCTAATCTTGTCGGCCATTTTCTCGGCAATCAACGGATAAAGATTAGGTGCAAATTCAACGGTCTTATCATCTATTTTTCTTAGAAAACCGCGACTTAATAACAAACCTACGGCAAACATTCTCGACCAGTCGGAGTAGCGCCTTGCGCGCTCCAGTTCGGTTCTTTCAATGACCATTTCTAGCTCATCGTTTTTATTGATTCGAAACTCGGTAAATTGCCTTAAGCACTCAAAAACCAAGTCTTCTTCATCGGCTGTCAAGGGTCCAGGAGCAGTAAATTCAAGGCGGTATGACAGTAACACAGTAAAAAAATCAACCATAGCTGCACAAATAAAAGCAAAAAGCGAAAAATCTGACCACATTGCAGCCGAAGGTTGCACATCCGCTATAAATTGTTTGTAAGTCATCAACAATGGTGCCTGGGGTAAAGATCGACCTATATTCCCTGATAATTGATTGATTTCTAATTGTACATTTTGGAAGTTATCCAACATCGCAGAATAAGCGTCTTCAATATTCACTGCGACATCCAGTACATTAGTGCTGGTTTGCAATTTTTGAATAGCTTGATCTAATTCAGAAAAATCATGATCAAATTGGCTTTGTTGCTGTTTTTTATCTAGATAAATCTGGTTGTAATGTTTCCAGAAAGGTCCTTCACCGACTTGATGCTTATAGCCTTCAATGATTTGCGCATGCGTACCAAAATAGGCCTGAGATACTTCCAAAGATGCTTTGTCTAGATCAGCACGTTGTTGATTTAGAACCTCAGTTTTAATGATCTGGATCCGATCTACATAGGGTTTTATATCGGAGCGGATGAGATTTAAGCGGTTAATATGTTGTATGTCATGCTCGGAAATCTCATAAAACTTGAAATAGGAAAATGAAACAGAAGCGGTCAGCGCAATGAACAGCGAACAAACCACCGAAAAATAGCGTAGTCGGTTAGCCCGCCAATGCATGCCGGCAATTTCTAAAGAACAAATAACAATGATTGATTGAATGGCAATAGTAATGACCAGCGCAATCCAGGGCGTAATGAAATGAGACAAACCGTAATAAGTGGTAAAGCCAGAAGCGACGCTCAACATTAATACAATCGGTATTGTCCATATCCTTAACAGGCCGACAAACAAGGTCTGGATGCTATTAATAAAATAGCCCACACCTGAGGATTTTGTTCTTGATAATTCAGACGTTTTCATTTTTAAGCTGATGATCCTGAGGCTTGTGGTTGAATATTTTGTAACTACTTAGTGCCATTAAATACAGTGAAGTGCAGATAACGCTGCTGAGTAGTTACAATTTACGAATTTAATAGATAATTTTTTTATCCTTTAATACAGTGTAAATTTCATCCATAGTCTGCGTATCGCTGTTAAAACCAAGATCAGCCAACACATCGCTGTAATTGACGCATAAACATATTAAGCCAGCATTTTTGACTGCAACTATCAGCGAGGTATTTTGGGTCTCCAAAACGGTCGCGGCATGGCCGTTATCAAATAATTTCCGCTCCAGCTGGTAAGCGATTTCCTTGCCGGTTGAACCGCTCAGAGCAATCGCTGTCGCCGTCTGGCTAAAACGCGCTTCACGTTCCTCGATGCTAACCGGTTGCAAATGCTCTTCATCAATGCCTCCGGTGATCATGCCCGCGCCGACCGTGCTGTTGGTCAGGCGATCGATGATAATAAATGAACCTGTGTGTTTGTGAGAGATGTAGGGATCGAATACCACCGGTGCGTTGACCGAAACCGTGCAGGAACCGATTTCATTCAAGTGCAGCTCGGTCGCGTCGTGGTGTTCCAGTGTGTTGACATCAATACGATGATGTATCAGCGAGATCGAACCTGACACGCTGCGGGTCGCCAGTTTGATCGTGTATTGTCGGCCCGGTGTCAATGCAGCCTCACTCATCCAGACGATAGTCGCCTTGAACTTATCCGAAACGGTAGGTGGGTTTTGTTGTTCGCCGATCAGCATATCGCCCCGGCTGATGTCGATCTCGTCTTCCAACGTCAATGTCACGGCCATTGGCGCAAACACCTGTTCCAGTTCTCCGTCATAAGTCACGATAGACTTGATCTTGCTGGATTTACCCGAGGGCAGCGCGGTGATTGTGTCGCCTTTTTTGAAAATTCCGGAAGCGACTGTGCCGCAAAAGCCGCGAAAATCCAGGTTGGGACGGTTGACATATTGCACCGGAAAACGCGCGTCGGTGAAATTGCGGTCATTGGCAATTTCAATGCTGTTCAGCGCTTCCATTAACGGCTGACCTGTAAACCAGGCCATATGTTCGCTGGGATTGACCACATTATCACCGTCCAGCGCCGACATCGGTATAAAAGTGATGTCCTGCAAAGCCAGCGACTTAGTAAAATGCAAATAATCTTGTTTGATTTTGTTAAATGTTGCTTCACTATATTCAACCAAATCCATCTTATTAACCGCGACGATAATATGATGAATGCCCAGGAGTGAGGCGATAAAACTGTGCCGTTTGGTCTGAGTTTGCACGCCGTAACGGGCATCGATCAGAATAATCGCCAAATCGCAAGTTGAAGCGCCAGTTGCCATATTGCGGGTGTATTGTTCATGTCCAGGGGTGTCGGCAATAATAAATTTGCGCGTGGCGGTCGAAAAATAACGATAGGCCACGTCGATAGTGATGCCCTGTTCGCGTTCGGCTTGCAGACCGTCGACCAGCAACGCCAGATCGATCTTGCCAGCGCCGGTAGTGCCGGATTTGACGCTGTCCGCCTGTACGGCAGCCAGTTGATCTTCGTAGATCATTTTGGAATCGTGCAGCAAACGGCCAATCAGCGTACTTTTGCCGTCATCGACATTGCCGCAGGTTAAAAAACGCAATAATTCCTTGCGTTCATGTTGCGCTAAATACGCGTCTATATCGGTACTGATTAAATCGGATTGGTGGGACATGGGTTAGGTTCAAGGTAAAAGGTTCAAGGTAAAAGGTTCAGTGTGTGCGGGCTTTGATTAAGCCTGATAGCATCTTTGATATTTCTTCGGCTTCTTGTATCCAGATTAATCCTGTTTGTTTGTGGATATAACCAATTTCTATGCCGATATAAATCTGAGTGCGTAGTTCGCCTGCTGAGCCTCTGGCATAATAGAAAAACTTAGTTGCATCTTTGTTGGTGTTTCGTTCATAACCTTCGGCTATATTGCTGGGTATAGATAAGGCACTACGGATAATTTGATCTTTAAAGCCGTAGTCTTTGCATTCTTTAAGGGCTTTATATATTTCGACGCACAATCTACATGCGCGTTTCCATACGTCCAAATCTTCAAATCGCACGCTGTTTCAAACCTTGAACCTTGCCCCCTTGAACCTGCTGTTAAAAATACCCTTCGCGCTTTTTCTGCTCCATTGAACCCGATTGGTCATGATCTATCAAGCGACCCTGACGTTCGGACGTTGTTGTCAACAGCATTTCCTGAATGATTTCCGGCAGCGTGGTGGCAGTCGATTCGACTGCGCCGGTCAATGGATAACAGCCTAGGGTGCGGAACCTGACCATTTTCATTTCAACTTTTTCTTCAGGTCCGATTGGCATACGCTCGTCGTCCACCATGATTAACATGCCGTCGCGGTTGACGACCGGGCGTTCCTTGGCAAAATACAAAGGCACGATAGGAATGTTTTCCAGATGGATGTATTGCCAGATGTCCAGTTCCGTCCAGTTGGACAACGGAAAGACGCGTATGCTTTCACCCTTGTCTATTTTTCCGTTGTAAATATTCCATAATTCGGGGCGCTGATTTTTGGGATCCCAGCGATGATTTTTATCGCGAAACGAGTAAACCCGTTCTTTGGCACGGGATTTTTCCTCGTCGCGCCGTGCGCCGCCGAACGCTGCGTCAAACTGGTGTTGGTCCAGCGCCTGTTTCAGTCCGTCGGTTTTCATCACGTCAGTGTGTTTTTTGCTGCCATGAGTGAATGGCCCGATGCCCTGATCTACGCCGTCCTGATTGACATGAATCAACAATTCCAGTCCCAGACTCTTGATCATCTGGTCGCGAAATTCGATCATTTCCTTGAATTTCCAAGTGGTATCTACATGCAGTAACGGGAACGGCGGCTTGCCGGGATAAAAAGCTTTCATGGTCAAATGCAACATGACGGCAGAGTCTTTACCGACGGAATACAACATCACCGGACGCTCAAATTCGGCAGCAACTTCACGAATAATATGAATGCTTTCAGCTTCCAGTTGTTTAAGGTGGGTCAGTTTAGTGTCAGTCATTAAAAGTCCATCAGGATTGAAGATCACGCTATGTTTATTCAATGCGCTCAAAAAGACGGCTATTTTAATTTGAACAGACTTTTAATGCCAGATTTGCTTAGGATTTAATCTAAATCGGGGGGTAATTAAGATAAGGCGAAACGTGAATTTGCCTTAGGTGTGTTTTTTTATATAACTTAGCGCGCCCAACAAAGCAACTTCCGGGTTGGTGCAGACTTTGACTGATAAGGTCTGTAACAGGGTTTTACAACGTCCTTTATCCAGAAAGCCACGCATGAATTCACCTTGTTGCAGCACGGGCAAGATTTTTGCACCGATGCCTCCAGCCAGATAAACGCCACCATAAGGCAGGCATTTAAGCGCCAGGTTACCTGATTCAGCGCCATAAATTTTGCAAAAAAGCTTTAATGCGGCTAGGCACAAGGCATCACTGCCCGCAACACCGGCTTCGCCTATGACTGCGGCAGGATCTTGCTGTATCATCTGTTGTTCGATTTCTGGGTTAGCAGGCACATCGTTGCTGTGTTTAAGAAATTGATAAATATTGACTAGGCCTGCACCGGATATCAGGCGTTCAAAGCTGACATGCCCCGAGAATTTTTCCAGCAAATGTCTGAGCAAGGCTATTTCCTGCTCATTAGTTGGTGAAAAATCCGCATGACCGCCTTCACTGGCAATGACTTGATGCCTAATATCATCCCAGGCGATGATAGCCTCGCCCAATCCTGTTCCCGCAGCTAATACGGCAATGTTGCCTTGCTGGTGGTTACAGGCATCTGGATTTAACTCAACAAAATCCCGCTCAGGCAAGTCGAGCAAGCCCCAGGCTGTTGCCTCCAAATCATTCAGCAATCGAACCTGTTGACTGTTTACCAGTTCACCTATGTCCTGACTACTAAGCACCCAAGGCAAGTTAGTGGTTTCACATCGACCATTGGCTACAATACCAGCAACACCGATGCAAACTGCTTTTATCGAGGTGTAATCAACATCAGCCAAAAATTCCGTTAGTAATTCGGTGAATGTTAAATACTGGGCACTGGAAAACTGCTGTTTTTTTAGGCAGTTATTGCCACCGGCTTGATATAGCGCCAGGATGGTTTTGGTACCACCAACGTCACCTGCTAGGTACATCTGCCGTGAGTGTTCGGTATGATTCATCGGTTTTTGCGCGAGATACCCCGTCCTTTAGGTCGGGGAGGGATAGCGCGTCGGTGTTAGCCGACCCAGCTCATGCAGCTCCTATTGCGTTTGCTATCTTTAAAAAATTAGGTGCTTGTCTTTCCAAGCGGTCAACCCGTG
>CANNNV010000166.1 GCA_947506155.1 Methylococcaceae bacterium | reverse complement strand
TTATTTTCTTGCTTCATAGAAGTCGGTTTCACACGGTTCTTGCGAACCTTGCCAGAGCCTACTTCTCCACAAGCGTTACTTCCCGCAGAGCTTGCGGTAGTTTGTAATTGGGTTATTGCTAGCCCAATTAAATTTTTTGCTGCATTTTCCGGCCTTCTTTTTCCCAGCGCCTAAGGGTTGACTCGGAAACTCCAAGTACAATCGCAGCTTGTTTTATCGTTAATAACCTATTCATATTGTGCAATTATGAATAAGTTTAGCTATGTTGCCAACTATCTGTTAACAACCCTGCTAAAAAACCACAACAGTGACGACAACCATGCCAAATCTATCCATGAAACCTAGTCGAAAAAACCGAATAAAATCAAGAAAGAGGCCGTTATTCTGTCTGTTGATACTAAAAAAATAAAACTGCATCTATCCAGATTATGTTTATATTCATTCAGAAATCAACATGGCCTTTATATTCTGCTGATCCAGTCTTGCCTTCATTGCTACTGCTTTCTTTCCGTCTAGCTCGGGACCTACTCTAAGACGATAGGTGGTTCCTTTGTCTGTTTGAACAGTATCCAGTGCCGTCGGTAAACCCTGATCACGCAAACTTTCCCAAAGAGACATCGCATTTTCTTTTTTACTAAAACTACCAACTTGGATATACCAACGCACTAATTTTTGACTCGCTTTTGGTGCTTCTGTCGGTGACTTTGCTTCGGCTACAGCCGCCGCCAAGTTTTTCGATGCACTATGCTGTTTAGCCTCCTCTATCGAGGCTTCATCTTCAGCTTGACTTAGCAATTCAGATTTTTTAACCGCTGTCGATTTTATTGCTTCTGGTAGTTTTTTAAGCTTTGCCGTTTCTTTAGCTAGGCTATCGACATGGGCGGCTTTGGTGGCCATGCTTTTTGCAGTTTCTGATGATAAGGACTTGGCCTTAGCGGCATCGGAATATTTTGGATGCGTTTGATTAGCTGACAGCTCCCTGTTTTTTAAAGGTGATTCAACTATTCTACTATCGCCGCCTTGGGTATAACCTTCGGACTCAGCATATAAAGGCTCCTGTTTCGATAGGCTTTTTTCTGGCTCAGCTACTTCTTCTTCGGCACCGGTACTTTCAATTATTTCGCCAGGGACTTCGGTCATTAAAGATTCTGATACTGGCAACTTTGATAGCGGCTCGGTACCCAATGGAGGTTTACCAGACGAGCCATCTGCTAAGTCAGAAGCAGGTATATTAAGTTCGCTGACCAATTGTGCATTGGTATCGATAGGATCATCGAACAGCATCGGGATGAAAATAGCACACAGAGCCGTAACCACGGTCGCACCAATCAAACGTTGTTTTAATTCATGATCCATTTTGTCTACTCACTTATTTTCAAATTCAACCAAGCACTCAGATACCAAAAAAAAAGACCCAAAAACCAATAATAAATCGCCTGTTCTCCACTGGCTTTTTGCAGCAGAAAATGCCTCATTAAAACCCGTATAACCGAAGTGAACCTGGGATACCGGGCTTTGTAAAAAAATGTCACGCATAACTATTTCTGTGGCTGCTCTGGGATTTGCCAAGGGCGCAAAAAACCAGTCATAAACCACAAGATGCATAATATCAAGGACTCCAGCAATATCCTTGTCTTTCATCATGGAAAAAACAGCATGAATACGTGTGTCAGGAAAAGCCGTTATCAGATAATCAGCCAAGGTTTTAACAGCTTCAGGATTATGCCCTACATCGAGTAACACAGGAATTTCGCCCTCGATCAATTGAAATCGACCGGCCAAATGAACATTACTCAATCCTTGCTTAATCGATGCTTCAGAGACTGGCAGTATGTTATCTAGCTGATTCACCACTGAAAGAACCGCCGAAGCATTGCGGTACTGATGCTCACCTTTTAAACCCGGTTCTGGTAATTGTACCATCTGTCGATTAGTAGAAAACCAATTCCATCCTGTTGTTTGCTTTTTATAGTCAAAATCCTTGCCAATACAATGCAGCAAGGCTTGCTGCTCAATAGCGCATTGCAGCAATGATTCCGGTGGGTTGGGATCACCAATAATTGCAGGCGTTAGTGCACGAAAAATACCGGCTTTTTCCCTACCTATTGCGTCTCGTGTACCACCTAGCCACTCAACATGATCAATACTGATACTGCTGATCAATGCCACATCAGGATCGATAATATTGACGGCATCTAATCGCCCTCCGAGGCCGACTTCCAGCAATTGCACATCAACCCCGGCACGGCAAAATATATCTAGCGCCGCTAGTGTGCCAAATTCAAAATAACTTAAGGAAATGTCGCCCCGCACCGCGTCTATTCGTGCAAAGGCCTCGCAAATCCGGTCATCCGATACCGGTTGGCCGTCTATTTTTATTCTTTCATTATATTTCAGTATATGTGGCGACGTATAGGATCCTACCCGATAACCTTCTAGTGTATAAATGGCTTCAAGATAAGCAACTGACGAACCTTTGCCATTGGTTCCTGCAACAGTAACTGTAGGAGGTTTGACGTAATTAGGATTAAGCGCACGAAAAACCTGTGCCGCCCGCTCCAAACCCAAATCAATGTATAAAGGATGTAAGCTTTCCTGCCATGCCAGCCAGTCATGTAGCGCATCAAAACGTATCATTAACCGATCTATCAGCCTTCTTGCAGCGAAATATCAATCACGTCATCAAGCTCTTCGCCTTCAGTCTGCCCCTTTGACAATAGCGGACTAAGGCGAGACGGCAGATTTCTAGCGGTCATTAGCATAGCCAGGACACTGGCTATTTTATCGCGCATTTGACGTCTGTCGATAATCATGTCAATAGCGCCATGCTCCTGCAAAAATTCGCTACGCTGGAAACCTTCGGGCAATTTTTCACGGACAGTTTGTTCTATGACTCTGGGGCCGGCAAAACCGATCAGCGCATTGGGTTCGGCAACGTTAAGATCGCCCAACATGGCTAAACTCGCTGAAACACCGCCCATAGTTGGGTCAGTCATAAACGAGATATACGGAAGACCAGCTTCAGACAATTTGGTTAAGGCAGCGCTGGTTTTCGCCATCTGAAACAGAGAAAACAATGACTCTTGCATACGCGCCCCGCCGCTGGCTGTGAATACAATAAACGGCACGCCCAGTTCGAGGCTCTTGTTAACGCCACGCACAAATTTTTCACCGACCACAGAACCCATAGAGCCGCCCATAAAGCTAAAATCAAAAGCCGCTGCAACAATATCCTGGCCTTTCAACTGTCCTTTCATCACAATCAGCGCATCGTTTTCTTTAGTCTGTTTTTGCGCCTGGACAATCCGCTCTTTATATTTCTTAGTATCTTTAAACTTTAATGGATCGACAGGCTTGATGTTTTTAGCTATTTCTTCATGGCTGCCTTCGTCAAGGAACATAGATAAACGCGTCCGAGCCGAAATACGCATGTGGTGTTCACATTTAGGACAAACACTAACATTGCGTTCCAATTCGGTATTGTAAAGTATGGCATTACAACTAGGGCACTTGTTCCACAGCCCTTCAGGCACCGTGTTTTTTTTATTCGATCCTTCTGTTCTAATGGTTGAAGGCAGTAATTTTTCAAACCAACTCATTCATTTACTCCACTAACAAAAGACTGAACACTGTCCATGGCCGAGCGCATCGCGGTTAATAACTCGACTATTTCATGTTTGCCACGTTCTAGATCATCAAGATTGGCTTCAATTTTACTGATCAGGGCGCTGCCGATGACGACGCCATCACCCAAACCGGCAAGCGTTTTGGCAGTTTGGGCATCCTTTACCCCAAAACCGATCGCGACCGGCAAACTGGTATTGGCTCTGATCTGATTTAGCTTAGTTTTTACATCGGCAATATCTAAATGCCCTGCGCCAGTTACACCCTTCAACGACACATAGTACAGATAACCGCAACCTGCCGTATCCATTAACTTGATGCGTTCATCGGTGCTGTTTGGCGCCAACAAAAAAACCGGGGCTATGTCACGCGCCTTTAACAAAGCAACGCATTCTGCCGCTTCTTCCGGCGGCAAATCAACGGTTAAGACACCATCAATGTCGGCACGTTGTGCGGCATTGGCAAAATCTTCATAGCCCATCGCTTCAATAGGATTAACATAACCCATTAATACTACAGGCGTATGCTGATTGGTTTTTCGAAATTCTGTCGCGATAGCTAAGACGCGTCTCAAGCTCATTTTATGCGCCAAAGCACGCTCGCTGGCGCGCTGAATAACAGGTCCATCGGCCATCGGATCGGAAAACGGCACGCCCAGTTCGATCACATCAACACCAGCCTCGACCATGGCATGCATCATCGGCAAGGTAAACTCAGGATTAGGATCACCTGCGGTAATAAAGGGAATTAACGCCTTGCGGCCAGTTTTGGCTAAGGCTTCAAAGGTAGCAGTTAATCGACTCACAGTTCTATCCCCTCACGTTGCGCCATGGTTTGCATGTCTTTATCGCCACGACCGGACAGGCAGACAATGATAATTTCGTCTTTACGCATAGTCGGTGCCAGCTTCATCGTGTAAGCCATCGCATGACTCGATTCCAAGGCCGGAATAATTCCTTCCATCCGGGTCAGTGCATGAAAACCTTCTAGTGCCTCGGTATCGGTAATATTGACATATTCAGCTCTGCCGGTATCTTTCAACCAGGCATGTTCCGGACCTACGCCTGGATAATCTAAACCTGCTGAAATGGAGTGCGTTTCGATAATTTCACCGTCGTCATCTTCCATCAAATAAGTCCGGTTGCCATGAAGTACGCCGGGACGTCCTGCACACAACGGTGCGGAATGTCGACCGGTTTCAACGCCATCGCCCGCCGCTTCGACACCGATCAGTTTTACTGCAGTATCATCAATAAACGGATAAAACAGGCCGATTGCATTGGAGCCACCGCCTACACAGGCAACCAGGGCATCCGGCAAGCGTCCTGCTTGTTCCAGGCATTGCTGTTTGGCTTCACGGCCGATAATAGCCTGAAAATCACGAACCATCGCAGGATATGGATGGGGGCCGGCAACAGTGCCAATAATATAAAAAGTATTATCGACATTAGTCACCCAATCCCTGAGCGCTTCGTTCAAGGCATCTTTTAAGGTTTTTGAACCTGATTCGACAGCGATCACTGTTGCGCCCAGCAATTTCATTCGATACACGTTTAACGACTGCCTGACCACATCGACAGCACCCATGTAAATGACGCATTCCAGCCCCAGTCTTGCAGCAACTGTCGCCGTCGCAACACCATGCTGACCGGCTCCGGTTTCGGCGATAATCCGCGTCTTGCCCATGCGCTTGGCCAATAAAGCCTGACCCACGGTATTATTTATTTTATGTGCGCCGGTATGATTCAGGTCTTCGCGTTTTAAATAAATCTGCGCGCCGCCCAATTCGCGACTCCAGCGTTCAGCATGATATAAAGGCGAAGGCCGACCGACGTAATATTTTAAATCGGCATCCAGTTCGGCCACAAATTCAGGATCATTTAGATACTGCTGATAGGCAGCATTTAATTCCTGTATTGGTGGGATCAATGTTTCTGCAACAAACATCCCGCCGTAAGGGCCAAAGTGTCCGCGTGCATCGGGCATATTATATTTTTCTGTCATCGGTTTTTGCGCGAGATACCCCGTCCTTTAGGTCGGGGAGGGATAGCGCGTCGGCGTTAGCCGACCCAGCTCATGCAGCTCCTATTGCGTTTGCTATCTTTAAAAAATTAGGTGCTTGTCTTTCC
>CANNNV010000165.1 GCA_947506155.1 Methylococcaceae bacterium | reverse complement strand
TGTCCAAGGTATCGGACACAAATACTGCCGAATTTTGCAGCGAGGCGATGGCTACGGCTATTCCTGGTTGCCCACTGGCCAATTGCGAAAGGAGAGCGTGAGCAGGTAACGGCCAAAGCATCGAGTGCTTCGCACTCGGCGCTCTACCTTTCCGCCCTGAAGGACGGGGTTTCACGCGCACTTGATGAAAACTAAATTTCAACTGCCTGCAACCCGGCAACTTTTAGTTGCTGGCGGCGATGATCGCATAGCCCTCGATCCGCTTAGCGGACTGAATAAATACGGTTGCCCACCGTTTCCCGATCCGCAATTGCTGGCTTTTGGCTCCTCTACCGCTTCGGTGATTTCTACCGAAAGTTACGCCACCGCCGACCGATTGCGCGAGAAATGGCAAGCAGCACTAGCCAATGAATCGCCGGACACTGTCTATGCCATGGAGATGCAAGCGCTACGCCTGGAATGGCTGGAGTTATGCGAATTATCAGACATCCCCGGACTTGAGTTGATTTTCTCGCCCTCAGGCACCGATACCCATGGGACTGTCGCCCAATACACAGCTAGCCCGGCGCTGATTATCATGGTGGAAGCCAATGAAACCGGCAGCGGCGTAACCTCGGCTTTAAACCAGGGCAATAACAAGGTCGTACAGGTTTCGATACGACAAGATGATGGCACACCTAGACTGTTAACAGACATTGATGCCGAGGTCGAAATGCTAGTCAGCAACGCCGTAGCCTTGGGTCAACGGGTACTGCTGATTTTGATCGATCAATCCAAAACCGGCTTAATCGCCCCGAGTCCAGCCGGCGCGATGGCGCTGCACCGACGCTATCCGGACAAATTTGAAGTATTGGTCGATGCCTGTCAATTTCGCATTGGACTAGCAACGTTACGCGCCTATCTGGAACAGGGGTTTATGGTTGCACTAACCGGCTCGAAATTCCTGACCGCGCCGTCTTTTTCTGCACTATTACTGCTGCCCGCAACCGTGGCAAAGCGTCTAAAAAAGCCGCCATTGGCCAATTTTGGTCTGTTGTTGCGCTGCGCCCTGGCGTTGGAAGAACTGCGCAGTTTTCGCAGCCTGCCAAAAGCAAAGCTGATAGATATTCTGCTCGCCTTTACTGAGGCAATTGATCAACGGCTAAGATCAGACCCTCATTTTGCAGCCTTGCCTGTTCCTCCGCTTGATCGTAATCCATTAATTGCGGCCAATGACTGGGATCATCTCCAGACCATTTTCCCCTTTCTGCTTTATGAACCCCGGTCTACCGGGCGCCGCCTGTTAACTCGGGAGCAGACCTTAACGATTTACCAGCAGTTGCAAAGCCCACGGTATACTCCAGAAAACAATACCGTTGCATCAATACGTTGCCAACTGGGGCAGCCGGTTGCTTGCGGGACTCGCAACAGCGTCTTACGCTTATGTCTCAGCTCTCGGCTGCTGGTCGAAGCAGTAACGCATGGTGATCGAGGTTTGCTGTTAATTAAAAATGCGCTGCAAGCGTTAGATACAACAGCTCTACTAATCCAATCTGGCGCACGAATTACTTAGAAACTTGCGTTATTTGTAGCCCAGAGCGAATTCATTCGCCCCTACAGATGCTCAACTTATTTTTTGCTGCTGAGTAGTTACAGTAAATTTAACGTATAATATTTTTCATTTTATCCGGCTGTCTGATGTCCATTCCTGATCTTCTCAAGCAACTCACCCAACAGTTAGCACAGTGTCTAAACCAGGACCGGCCTGTATTAAAGCGCCAACTGGATCGCTGTCGCAGCAAAAAATCGGCAGAGGAATTAAACGCGCTAGCCAGTCGTATTGAACGCTCGGTTGCGGGCAAAAACAAGCGTCTAGCGAGCATTCCTGTGCTGACCTTTCCCGATTTGCCTGTGACCGGTAAAAAAGATGACATTGCCAAACTGATACAAGATAACCAGGTGGTGATTGTTTGTGGTGAAACCGGTTCTGGCAAGACCACGCAGTTACCCAAGATTTGTCTCGCTATAGGCCGAGGCGCTGCCGGTTTTATCGGCCATACTCAGCCCAGACGGATAGCTGCACGCACCGTTGCCGACCGTATCGCCGAAGAACTGGGCGAACCTTTGGGCAAGTCGGTCGGTTATAAAATCCGCTTTAACGATAAAACTCATGCCGATTCCTTGGTCAAGCTGATGACTGACGGCATTTTGCTGGCTGAGTCGCAGAATGATCCTTATTTAAATCAATATGATACGATCATTATCGATGAGGCGCATGAGCGCAGTTTGAATATCGATTTTTTGCTCGGTTACATGAAATGGTTATTACCTAAACGCCCGGATTTAAAGCTGATCATCACCTCGGCAACCATCGATACGCAACGTTTTTCTACACATTTTAACAATGCGCCCATTATTGAAGTGTCGGGCCGGACTTATCAAGTAGACCAGCGTTATCGACCTATCACTGCCAAACTGGACGAAGGCAAAGCTAAGAGCGAGGAACTAGATGACACTGGGGATGAGTTACAAAATGCGATACTCGATGCAGTCGATGAGCTGTACCGGGATTTACGCGGCGACATACTGATTTTTTTGAGCGGGGAACGGGAAATCAGGGAAACAACCGAGTCGTTGCGTAAGCATCATCCGACACTCTATGAAATTTTGCCGCTGTATTCAAAACTCAGTGTCAGCGAACAGGAACGGGTGTTCAAACCTAAAGGCGGCAAGCTGCGCATCGTTCTGGCCACCAATGTCGCGGAAACGTCGTTAACGGTACCCGGCATACGTGGCGTGATCGATACCGGTCATGCGCGGATCAGCCGCTACAGCCATCGCAGTAAAATCCAGCGTTTGCCCATCGAACGCATTTCGCAATCTTCCGCCAATCAACGCGCCGGGCGCTGCGGTCGCGTTGCCGAAGGCATTTGTATCCGGCTGTATTCTCACGACGATTATTTGGCCAGACCGGAGTTTACCGAACCGGAAATTTTGCGCACCAATTTGTCTGCAGTCATTTTGCAGATGATTGCATTAAATCTCGGTGATATTGAAGACTTCCCGTTTCTGGAGCCGCCTGACGATAAAATGATCCGGGACGGGAAAAACGTGCTGCATGAAGTCAATGCGCTGGATAAAGCCGGAAAACTGACCGAAGTCGGCAGGCAATTAGCCAAATTACCGACTGATCCCAAATTGGCAAGAATGCTGATCGCCGCCGGTGAGGAGCATTGCTTAACCGAAGTCGCGATTATCGTGTCAGCGTTAAGCGTGCAGGACCCGAGAGAAAAGCCCGCTGACAAAATGCAACAGGCCGATGCGAAGCATCTGGTTTTTCGCCATCCTGAATCTGATTTTTTGACGATTTTAAATATCTGGAATACGTTTGAAGAGCAGAAAAAACACTTGTCCAACAGCAAGCTGCGCAAATATTGCTCAGATAATTTTTTGTCCTATATAAGAATGCGTGAATGGTTCGACATCCATTCGCAGATTATGCAGGTGATTAAAGGTGATTTGAAAATACACCCGAACACCGACGAAGCCGGTTATGAAAAAGTACACCGTGCTTTATTAACTGGCTTGTTATCTAATATCGGTTTTCGCCATGAGTCGCATGAATACTTAGGGGCTAGAGGACTGAAATTTTTCATATTTCCCGGTTCCGGTCTGCATAAGCTCAAGCCCAAATGGATCATGGCCGCAGAACAAGTCGAAACCAGCAAGGTTTATGCGCGTAATGTCGCCAGAATCGAACCGGAATGGATAGAAGCCTGCGCCGGTCATTTGGTCAAGCACAACTATTATGATCCGCGCTGGGAAAAGAAAAGTGCCCGCTGCATGGTGTTTTCACGCACTTTGCTGTATGGATTAACGCTGCAAGCCGGGCGCAAAATTCCTTATGACCATGTCGAACCTAAGGCCGCTAGAGAAATATTCATCCGCTCGGCGCTGGTTGATCATGATTACCACAGCAATGCCAAGTTTTATGTATCCAATCAAAAACTACTCGAAGAAGTAGGCATGATCCAGCATAAAGGCCGACGCGTTGATCTGGTTGAGGATGAACAATGGCTGTATGAATTTTACGATAACAAGCTGCCGCCGGAAATTGTCAGCGGCGTGACGCTCGATACCTGGCGTAAAACGGTGGAGCGGGCCGAGCCGAAAATCCTGTTTTTAACCAAAGAGGATTTAACCCGGGAGCAGCAGCAAGATTATGTCAATGAGTGGGATTTTCCGGATAGCAAGAAAATAGCCAAACTGATCATTCCACTACAATACCGCTTTGAACCAGGCCACGATGAAGATGGAGTGACCGCGATTATCCCGGTGCATCAACTCAATCAGGCCTCGCAAACGCCTTTCGACTGGCTGGTGCCGGGCTTGCTGGAAGAAAAGTGCATCGCGCTGATTAAAGCCCTGCCCAAAAATATCCGTAAACATTTCGTGCCGGTGCCTGAAATGGTTAAACGTTGTCTTGAAATCGAGCCGGATTTTAAAGGCTCGCTACCCGAATATCTGGGCAACCGCTTGCGCAAACTGACTGGCGAAGCGATACCTTTGACGGCCTGGAATACCGAGGCGCTGACGGATCATTTACGGATGAATTTCAGGGTCATAGACGATGAAGGCCGATTGCTGGATTACGGTCGCGACTTGAAAAAACTGCAACTTAAACATACCACCAAAGCCGGTGACAGCTTTGACCAGATAGCCGCAGACGAGCTGAACTATACCGGCTGTATCGGCTGGGCCTTCGACGATCTGCCGGAGACCTATTCCTTTATCCAGAAGGACCAGGTGTTTGTTGGCTTTCCGGCGATCATTGATGAAGGTGATGCCGTTGGCGTGCGCATTTTTGACACTCAGCAAAAAGCCGCAGTTCAGCATCAGATCGGCTTGATGCGCTTGTTCCAGTTGCAATTACGCAAGGAGTGCACTTATATCGTCAAAAACATTCCGAAGTCAGCAGTTGCAGAATTGACCTATAACCGCTTGCCCAAACATCCTGTTATTGCAGTAGAAGAAAATTCATCTTATAAAGATGATCTGCTCTATCTGGTTTTGTACAGCGTCTTTATTGACGGGCAAAGCATCCGCACCCAGCAGGCTTTTGAGCAAAGCATACTGAGCCACAAAGCGGGGCTGATAGGTATCGCCAATGAAGCGGGTAAAATCGCACTGGAGATCATGGATCTTTACGGCGTTATCAAAACCCAGCTTAAACGGCTAAATAGCAATGATCCGATGGCCCAAGACATTAACCAGCAGCTGGATTTCATGATTTATGCCGGGTTTATTCGCAACACGCCGTATCAGCAGCTAAACGCTATACCACGCTATTTAAAAGCACTGCAATATCGATTGGAAAAATTTGATAATAATGTGCAAAAAATCCAGGAAGTCAGTCGTTATGCGACACGGTACTGGAATGAAGTTGAGAAGAAAACCAAAAAAGATAAAGTGATCCCGGAACAAGATCCGTTTCGCTGGATGTTGGAAGAATTTCGGGTATCGCTGTTTGCCCAGCAGCTGAAAACCGCTTATCCAATTTCGGTAAAACGCATAGATAAAGCATGGGACGATAGATGCCAAGGCCCGAGCTAACACACTACTTTTCAAGGTCCAGCTTTTGTCAATCACCCCGCCCTGAAGGACGGAGCTTGTAAAAGCTAGGTTGACCAGACTAAGCGCTAACACAGTGCTACGATTACAATGGGTCGTTAAGACTTACCAGCGAATGCTTCCTTAGTTCGCTGCTCTAAAAGGATCGGATCACGC
>CANNNV010000164.1 GCA_947506155.1 Methylococcaceae bacterium | reverse complement strand
TCACGGGTTGACCGCTTGGAAAGACAAGCACCTAATTTTTTAAAGATAGCAAACGCAATAGGAGCTGCATGAGTTGGGTTGGCTAACGCCGACGCGCTATCCCTCCCCGACCTAAAGGACGGGGTATCTCGCGCAAAAATTGATGAATATAAACCAAGTTTTGGCTCAGATGCGGGCAATGTCTCTTGAAGCAGGTAGCGTTAGAATGCCAGAAACTGGCAGTGGCGGTGCTGATTTTTCCGCAATGCTAAAGCAGACCCTAGGCGCGGTTAATGAAACTCAGCAAACTGCTGGAAACATGACTAAAGCGTTTGAGACAGGGGATGCTCGTATCAGTTTGGCCGAGGTTATGGTAGCTACACAAAAAGCCAGCGTTTCATTTCAAGGAATGCTACAAGTTAGAAATAAATTAGTTGAAGCCTATAAAGATGTTATGAATATGCCTGTTTAATATGGCAAGCTGATCTTAAAACAAGCCGTGATTAAAACATGAGTGAACAGACCGGTAATAGTTTAATTGAGGCAAATCATCCGCGTGATCCTGAGATAAATAGCAAGGGTCATATTGAAGGTGAGGCTGCGCATATTTTTGCCACTCAGGTTGATGCACATCCTGCCATTAAGGGGTTAGCCGGATTAACTATAGCCAGGCAAATTGGATTAATGCTGGGACTGGCGTTAAGTGTTGCGATTGGTGTTGCTGTTGTTTTGTGGTCACAAGCGCCTTCTTACGGACGCTTGTATTCCGAGATCGGTGAAAATGATGTGGCTGAAATTCTTGAAATTCTTAACAAAGATAATGTTAAGTATAAAGTTGAAACCGGTTCCAACGCTATTATGGTCCCGATGGATCAGGTGAATGCGGTAAAGCTAAAATTAGCGGCTAATGGCTTGCCCAAAAGTAACAGTCTGGGCTACGAATTGCTGGATAAAGAACAGGGCTTTGGAACCAGTAAAAGTGTTGAAATAGTACGTTTTCAACGTGCTCTGGAAGGAGAAATTGCTCGTACAATCATGGCTATACAGAGCGTAAAAACAGCTAGAGTACTGTTAGCCATACCTATTCAGTCGGTGTTTGTGCGGGAGCGCAAAAAAGCGAGTGCGTCAGTCATGGTAAATTTATACCAAGGCAGATCTTTAGATAAAGGCCAGATCGAATCTATCATTCATTTGGTTGCCTCCAGTGTGCCTCAATTAGAGGCTGAGCAAGTGACTGTCGTCGATCAGAAAGGTCAGTTGTTAAATAGTAATGATTCGTCCGCTGCGGGTAATTTGACGTCCAAGCAATTTGAATATAAGAAAAATATTGAAGAGCATTTGATGGGGCGCATTGATAATATTTTGTCACCTTTAGTAGGCAGCGCCGGAATGCGTGCACAAATCTCAGCAGACGTGGATTTTACCGAGACGGATAGAACTCAGGAAATGTTCAATCCGGATTTGCCCGCTTTAAGAAGTGAACAGACCTCAGAAGAGCAAAGCACCTTATCTGCTACTCAAGGTATTCCTGGTGCATTATCAAATCAACCTACGCCTGCGGGAACTGCACCGGAAACAAAATCTTCAGGATCCGCATCTACCCCAACAAATTCCGCTGCTTTACCCAGTTCGGGAGCAAAAAATGCAACTCGAAATTATGAGCTGGATAAAACCATTACCCACACCCGATTGGCGACGGGCGCCTTGCGTCGGTTATCGGTGGCTGTGGTGGTTGATGATCGGCATGTGCCTCAGAGTGATGGAACGGTTAAGTCCCAGTCTTATTCGCTGGAAGATGTTAACCGTTTTAGCGACCTTGTTAAACAGGCAGTAGGTTTTGATAGTGGCCGCGGGGATCAAGTTACCGTCACTAATGTGACGTTTAAAATAGAGGAACTTACTGAGGCATTACCGGTAATACCGGTTTGGGAACAAGGTTGGTTTCTTGATTTGATGAAACAAGTGACTGCCGTATTGGCAGTATTATTTCTGCTTTTTGGGGTGTTGCGACCTACGATGCGCAGTCTTGTCGGTCGGGACATAGAAGAGAAAAAAGCACTCGCTTTAACTGAGGCGCAAGAAAAAGCAGTCGCTGCCGGTGGGAGTGTTCGTTTTGATGAGCAAGGTGTGCCTATTGCTGTGTTGGCAGGTCAACAAAATGGAGGCTTTTCGATGCCTACTGAAATACAGGATATGCTGCTCTTGGATGTACCTCAAAGTTACGAGCATCGCCTGGAATATGTGAAACGATTGGTTGATGATGATTCGAAAGTAGTTGCTCAAGTTATCAAATCATGGGTTAAAAAAGATGGCTAAGAAAGAAAAAGAGTTAAGTCAGGTTGATCGTGCCGCAGTGTTGTTGCTGGCCTTGGGAATGGATAGAGCTGCGCTGGTTCTTAAACATATGACTCCCAGAGAAGTGACTATTTTAGGTACGACCATGGCAAGTGTCGGGGATATTTCGATTGAGATGATGGATGAGGTGGTTGAGGAATTTATTGTTGCGGTAAAGAGGCAAACGGCTCTAGGGATGGATACCGATGAATATATTCGTACCGTGTTGATCAGTGCTTTAGGTGCAGATAAAGCGAACAGTATTCTTGATCGGATATTACAGGGGGGCAACACTAAGGGAATTGATCAATTGAAATGGATGGATACTCGCTCTATAGCCGACATGATCCGTTTGGAGCATCCACAGATTGTCGCGACGATTATGTCTTTGATGGAAAGTGAACAGGCCGCCGATGTGATAATGTTTTTACCGGAAAACATGCGCTCCGATTTAATGATGAGAATTGCCACGATGAAAGGCATACAACCCTCCGCCTTACGTGAGTTGGATCAAATCATGGAAAAACAATTAACCGGTTCCGATAATGTTAAATCGACAAATATTGGTGGTGTTGATGCAGTGGCCAGTATTTTAAATTTTCTGGATAGTGGGGCTGCAGATTTAGTGATGTCGGGAATTGCTGAACACCGTTCTGAATTAGCTATGGAAATTCAGGAGAAAATGTTTACTTTCGAAGACCTTAATTCTATTGACGATCGGGGAATGCAAACTCTTTTGCGTGAAGTTTCAACTGGGCAGTTATTACTAGCATTACGTGGTGTAGGAAGTGCACTTAAGGAAAAAATGTTCAGCAATATGTCTAAGCGAGCGGCAGAAATGTTACGTGATGATTTGGAAGCTTCTCCCCCGACTAAATTAAGCGAAGTGGAGTTGGCACAGAAAGATATTTTGGTTATTGCTAAAAAACTAGCGGACGCAGGCGAAATACAAATGGGAGTAGGTGCCGATGAACTCATCTAAGTCGGGTCGTTTTACAGTGGCCGAGCTAGATTCCTTAATAATTTGGAGTATGCCTGATGTTTCAGGTGTGGAGATCCATAAAGAGTCCGAGGTGGTGGAGTTAGAGCATGAACCGACTCCAATTTTAACGGTCGATGAAATTGAAATCATGCAAAAGCAGGCGTATGAAGAGGCCTTTGCTCAGGGTAAAGCAGATGGTTTTGAACAAGGTTTTGATGAAGGCTCAAAAAAAGGTTATGAGGAGAATGTGCATTTATTACAGACTCAGGCGGCTACGTTAGTTAGTCTTTTAAATGCCCTAAGCGAGCCGTTTAAAGCGCTTGATGAAGAAGTTGAAAAAGCGTTAATTAATTTGGTCATAGCCATCGCAACTCAAATAATACGCAGGGAAATCAAATTAGATCCAGGGCAAATTGTTGCTGCTGTTCGAGAAACTATCAATGTCTTGCCCCTAGCCTCACAAAAAATTAGTTTAAAATTGCATCCTGAAGATGCCGAATTGGTGCGCTCTGCCTTAGTGCTGGAGATGACCCCAAGTTGGAGTCTCGTTGAGGATCCGTTAATTACCCGGGGCGGTTGTAAAGTCGATACCGAGGTTTCGCATGTTGATGCGACTGTAGAACATCGACTGGCTGCTGTTATTACCTCAATACTGGGTGGTGAGCGCGAACGGGATAAAAACTTGTGATTCCAGATGCTGATCGGTCACAGATTTGGCTGGCTAAATTAAAACCCTATTTTGAACGACTAGCCGATGCACCTGAGCTAGTTGTCGAAGGCAAACTTTCTCGCATGGTAGGACTCACGCTCGAAGCTGTGGGGTGTCGAGCTGCTATAGGTTCTCGGTGTAAAATTGAAACTAAAAGTGGCCGAATGATTGAGGCCGAGGTTGTGGGATTTTCCGATGCGCGAATTTTTTTAATGCCGACCGCAGAGGTTCACGGACTGGAGCCGGATTGCAGGGTTATTCCAATGGGCAAAAATAGTCTGGCCAAAGTCGGTTTTGGTTTGTTGGGACGGGTGCTGGATGGTGCAGGCAATGCCCTGGATGACAAAGGACCGCTTAAAACCGATGCGCTGATTTCGCTGAATGGTGTGCCGATTAATCCGTTGTCGCGTAGACCAATACGTGAACCGCTTGATGTTGGCGTCAGGGCGATCAATTCATTGCTCTGTGTGGGTCGTGGGCAGCGTATGGGCTTATTCGCCGGTACCGGCGTCGGTAAAAGTGTGCTGCTGGGCATGATGACAAAATTTACCAAGGCTGATGTTGTGGTAGTTGGTCTGATTGGTGAGCGAGGGAGAGAAGTTAATGAATTTGTACTAAAAACCCTGGGTGAGGAAGGGCTTAAAAGGGCAGTAGTGGTGGTTTCACCTGCGGATTGCCCGCCTTTGATGCGGGTTCATGCGGCATTATTGTCAACTAGTATTGCCGAGTATTTTCGCGATCAGGGGCTTGATGTGCTGCTATTGATGGATTCTTTGACCCGATTTGCCCAGGCGCATCGTGAAATTGCGTTAGCTATCGACGAACCGCCCGCCACCAAAGGCTATCCACCGTCGGTTTTTGCCAAATTACCGCATTTGGTTGAGCGTGCGGGTAATGCAGATCATGGTGGTGGCTCTATAACCGCATTTTATACCGTTCTGGCTGAGGGCGATGATACCAATGATCCCATTGCCGATGCGGCCAGGGGTGTGCTGGATGGGCATATCGTATTATCCAGAACTATGGCTGAGGCAGGGCATTTTCCAGCGATCGATATAGAGGCATCAATCAGTCGCGTCATGCCGGATATTATTGATGCAAATCATTTGAAAATGGCGAGAGATCTAAGACGCTTATATTCACTTTACCAGCAAAATCGCGATTTAATCAGTGTTGGTGCTTACCAGGTAGGCGCGGATACTCGTATAGACAAGGCTATTGCAAAAAATCCGGCGATTTTAGATTTTTTACAACAAGATATGGAGGAGCCGGTTGATCTACATCAAAGTTTACAGGCGTTGGCATTATTGCTAATTTAAGCAGAGGATCAGTGAAAAAATCACAGCGTATTAAAACGATAGTAAATATTAAAGCGACGCAGGAAAAGACTGCCTTGGAAGCTCTGGGCGCAGTTCAAAAAATTTTTCTCGATATGCAGGGGCAAGTTGACAGCTTAAAAACTTATCGTAAAGAGTACCAAAGTAGATTTGAACGCTTGGGTGCTAAGGGCGCTAATGTGTTGCAGCTTCTGGAATTTAGATCATTTATTGATAAGCTCGATAAAGCCATACAGGGTCAGGAGCAAGAATTAAGCTCAATTGAAACTCAATTAAAAGCTAAAAGAAAACTCTGGGAAGCGCTGCATCATAAAACTCACAATTTAGAAAAATTTTTTGATTCAGCCTTGGCGATAGAAGTGCAGCAGGCAGATAAGCGCGAACAGTTGGAGCAGGATGAGCGGGCGTCCAGAATTGGTCGGAACAAATCAAGTGACATAGGCAATGCTGAGTAGTTGTAATCCCAGGAGAATTTGCAGTAAACAATCCCCGACCTAAAGGACGGGGCTTTATGGTAACTAAAATCGTTCGACATTAGGACGGCTTACAGCGCCCCTTGATAGGCTGAAAAGCCTGTCAAACTTAGCGATATTCGACGCCGCATTGACGTCGCTGTGGGATAAGTGACCACAGTTTTTACAATGATTATTATAGGGCAGAAACAATGCAAAATAAAGGT
>CANNNV010000163.1 GCA_947506155.1 Methylococcaceae bacterium | reverse complement strand
CTCACGGGTTGACCGCTTGGAAAGACAAGCACCTAATTTTTTAAAGATAGCAAACGCAATAGGAGCTGCATGAGTTGGGTTGGCTAACGCCGACGCGCTATCCCTCCCCGACCTAAAGGACGGGGTATCTCGCGCAAAAATTGATGAAAGTTCATCCGTCATCATTATCTTTTTCGCCAATAAATCTTAACCAGAAAACTGGTAAGGGTAGTGATGCGCAAAATGATGACCTCTCCCTTTCGAAAGAGGCTAAAAATCAAACAATCAATCAGCGTTCTTCACCGGATCAGATTAAAAAAACACTGAACAAGGCTAATCTAGCGATTGATTTTACAAATAAAAATATTATTAAACCCACTGACTCACGCACTTTAAGAGCACTTTTTGCTTATAACCAGCAATTCAATGCTCCGCTGCAAGATCAACGTACTCAATTGATATCCGGCATAGATATTTACGCCTGATCATCCCCTACTTTCAGCATCTATGAAACAGCTTTTCGAATTTTTCCCTATCGTTTTATTTTTTATTGCATTCAAGCTTTACGACATTTATGTCGCAACCGCCGTCGTTATTGTGGCAACTATCATTCAAGTAGCCTATGCCTGGTTTAAATACCGTAAGGTTGAAACCATGCAATGGATTACCTTAGGTTTGATTTTGGTCATGGGGGGCGCAACTCTTTATTTACAGGATGAACAATTTATCAAATGGAAGCTATCCATCATAGAATGGCTGTTTGGCGTAGCTTTTTTAGGCAGCCAGTTTATTGGCAAAAAAACTTTTATTGAAAAAATGTTGTCTGGTAACTTAAGCTTGCCGGCATTAATTTGGAAACGCCTGAATACCCTGTGGGGCTGTTTTTTCATCAGTGTTGGCTTTATCAACCTGTATGTGTTGTACAATTACAATACCGATGACTGGGTGACTTTTAAAACCTTTGGCGTTCCGGCGTTGATGGTCATTTTTATTTTTCTGCAAATGATTTTTTTATATAAGCACATCCCCAATACCGAGGAATAAACCGTGTTATATGCCATTATCAGTGACGATGTAGCCGATAGTCTGGAAAAAAGACTGTCCGTCCGCCCCGCACATCTTAAAAGACTACAAGAATTACAGGATGCCGGGCGACTGATTTTAGCCGGGCCGCATCCTGCTATTGACAGTGATAATCCGGGGGTAGCCGGTTTTACCGGTAGCTTAATCGTTGCCGAATTTGACAGTCTTGTCGATGCGCAGCAATGGGCCAGCGCTGATCCTTACCATCATGCCGGGGTTTATGCCCAGGTTATCGTTAAACCATTTAAAAAGGTCTTTCCACAATGACATCCGAGTTAATTAAACAGCTGTTAAATGATGCTTTTAAACCAGCACTTTTAGAAATCATCGATAACAGTGCGGCTCATGCCGGACATGCGGGGGCACGTAGCGGCGGCGGTCATTATCATGTCACTATTGTTTCTGATAGCTTTGAAGGCAAATCTTTAGTTCAGCGCCATCAGTTAGTCTATAACGCACTGGGCGACATGATGAAACAACAAATTCATGCCTTAGGCATTAATGCTCTCTCACCCTCCGAAGAAACCAAAGGAAGCTTATAAATGAAACAAAAAATCATCCCATTGCTAGTTGTCGGCACAGCATTACTTGCCGGTTGTGATCAACAAAAACCGGCGAATACCAGCAGCGCTCCCGCTGCAGTCGTTATTGATAAAGCCGATGCAGTGGCTGAAGTCAATGGGCAATATATTGCCAAATCGACGCTAGCTGCGCTGGAAAAAGAAATTGCCGATCGTAGCCATGGACAATCTTTCCCTAAAGAGAAATTGATTGAAGAACTGATACAGCGGGAATTATTAGTTCAGGATGCTATTCAAAAACAACTGGATAAGTCCCCTGAAATCACAGCGCAGCTTGACTCTGCTAAAAAATCGTTACTAACTCAAGCTGGCCTGCAAAATTTCGTCAAAGCCAATCCAGTAACTGAGGCAGAAATTAAAGCGGAATACGATAACAAAATTGCTGCTGAAAAGGGAACTGAATATAAGGCCAGCCATATTCTAGTTAAAACCGAGGAAGAAGCTAAAAAACTGATTGCTGAATTGAACAAAGGAGCTGATTTCGCCAAATTGGCTAACAAGAATTCCCTAGATGCCAAAGAATCGCAAAATGGTGGTGATTTAGGCTGGTTTTCTGCTGCGCAAATGGTAGCTCCTTTCTCTGAAGCTGTCGCTACCCTGGAAAAAGGCAAATACACCAAGGAACCTGTCAAGACTCAGTTTGGTTTTCATGTGATTTTAAAGCAGGATTCCCGTCCAGTAACGCCTCCTACATTAGAAGCTGTTAAAGAACAACTGACGCCTTTTTTGCAACGCAAAAAAGTTCAGGAAATGATCGAAAACCTGCGTAAACAAGCGAAAGTAGAAATTTTGGTGCCGCTGACCGACGAAAAACCAAAAGCTGAAGCACCTGCTACGCAAGCTGTTGAAGAACATGTCGTTCCTGTTGCTGAACCTGTCAAAGCTGTTGACCCTGTAGCGGAACCTGCCAAAGCTGCTGAGAATGCCTCAGAACCTGCTCCAGCAGAAATCAAAAAATAGCCTTAGCTTGTACAAAAAAAGGGCGGATTATCCGCCCTTTTTTATAAGATTTTTTCCAAATACTGTACTATAAATTGCACACTGCGATTTCCCCGAAATTCGTTAATATCAAGTTTGTAAGCGGCCTTAATACTTCGTAAACCCAGCCAATCTTCCGGTCTATCGACATAAAAAGCTATTGCATCAATCAATAAATCACCGAATGGCTTTCTCAATACTAGCTTAAGGTGCCGCTGCCCGACGATACGCGCTTGAATCACATCAAAAACTCCGTCAAAAACAGGCTCAGGAAACTCCTGACCCCAGGTGCCAGCATTACGCAATAAATCAGCAAATTCAATCGTCATCTCTGTTTCAGTCAACTCGCCATCGGAATAAATTTTCTGTTCCAGATCAATCTTTGCCAGGCGTTTTCTGACTATTTCATCAAAAGCTAACGCAAAAGCCGGATAATCATGCATTTTCAAACTCATACCTGCCGCCATCGCATGACCGCCGAATTTACTGAGCAATTTGGGATGTAGCGCTGCAATATCACTCAGCACATCGCGAATATGAACGCCCGGAATTGACCTCGCCGAACCTTTTATTTCATCTTTTCCTGCGGGTGCAAAAGCAATCACCGGTCGGTGCAACTGGTCTTTAATCCGCGAGGCTAAAATACCAATAACACCTTGATGCCAGTTTGCGTCATACAGGCAAACCCCAGCCGGTGTGTGGCGTTCATCCAGCCGTTTCATTTCGCTTAACAAAGCCATAGCCTCGGTTTTCATTTCGCCTTCCACAACCCGCCGCTCATTGTTCAGCTCATCAAGTTGCTGCGCCAGTTTTTTTGCAACGACTGGATCGTCGGTCAGCAGGCATTGAATACCTAAAGACATATCATCCATACGCCCTGCTGCATTAAGCCTAGGTCCCACCGAAAAGCCCAAATCACTGGCATAAATAGCCCCAGATTTTTTTCCAGACACGTCAATTAGTGCATCTATTCCAGGGTGCGAATGTCCAGAGCGTATTCTTAACAAACCCTGATGTACCAGAATCCGGTTAATTTGATCCAGTGCCACTACGTCAGCCACTGTACCCAATGCTACATAATCCAGCAATTGAGCGAGATTGGGTTCCGGAGTCTGATTTTGCTCAAACCAGCTTTGCTCTCTTAACCGGCTTCTTAACGCCATTAACACATAGAACATTACGCCGACACCGGCCAGTGCGCCACTAGGAAATTGATCATTGACCAGATTGGGATTGACAATCGCATCAGCCACAGGCAACTGCGACCCCGGCAAATGATGGTCGGTAATCAGCACCTTAATGCCCAACTCTTTAGCTACTCTCACCCCGTCTAGGCTAGAAATTCCGTTATCGACAGTCACAATTACATCGGGATTTTTTAATTTGACCAGTTCGACGATTTCAGGTGTCAAGCCGTAACCGTATTTAAAGCGGTTAGGTACTACGAATGATACATCTGCTGCCCCGAGTAATTGCAAGCCTTTGATAGCCACAGCACAACTAGTCGCACCATCAGCATCAAAATCAGCGACAATGCAAATTCGTTGCTGCTGATGAATCGCGATGATCAGATGCGCCACCATAACTTCGATGCCTGATAGCAGCCACGGCGATGGTAGTTTTACCAGGGTTCGGTCAAGTTCATCTGTCGATGTTAAGCCCCGGGCTAAAAAAATACGTTCCAGTATCGGATGTATTTCACCTAGGTTAACCCGTTTTTTATCAACCGGACGGGTAACAATAATTTTTTTTACGCCTTGATAGTACATGAAATTCCGATTAAAAAAGCCGACAAAAAGTCGGCTTTAACTTACTTCACGAGTTCCAGCGTGGGAACTCGGCTCTGGAAGCTCCAGCTTCCCATCTCGCGAAGCGAGAGCTTTACTTTTTGGGCTCCCAAGCTGGCGCGCAAACTATAACTCTTGCTCCATTCTATCTTGATGATCATAGATATGATAACTGCCTCGTATGCGTTGCAACTGCCAGCCATAGAGTTGTAGCAACTTACAAAAAGTTTTCCCTGAGATAGATTTCATAACTCAATTTCTGCAACTTGCATTTTGCTATTGTTTTTTGTGCGCATGGCAACAACTTTTAGCCAACCTTCTGCCGCTTCTTTAATATTGAATAGCGTTTCTTCTAAGGTATCGCCTTCCGAAACACAGCCTGCAAAAGCTGGAATTTCTGCCCAAAATCCACCCTCTTCAGCAGGATGAATAACAACTTGTAGCTTCATAATGACTCCTCTAGCTGCATAAAAAAGAAAACCACGTAAATGATTAGCGTAGAAAATTTTAACCTATCCAAAATAGCCATGTCGGGCAATATCTTTTCGTTGTCCGACATTTTGCGCAAATTGACTAATAAAAAAGCCGATGTTAATTGGTCTTTGGATTATTCGTCGGACAACTATTGCAGCATCATCGCCACATCAAGACGCATAGCAACAGCCAATAATCGCTTATCGCGAGTCCACAGCTTGGCATTGTTTGCCAGTTGCGTAGAAGCTAATAAATGCGCATCGATTAGCCCTATCCCCAAACCAAATAAAGAATGCATTTCTATAAACCGATTGATCTCATCGATAAAGGCGACTGGGGCTTGAGGCAGATTATCCAATGCGCCCAAAATAACTTGGCGCTGGCTGAGATTCCCTAATGCCAACTCACCTCGAACAAAGGGATGGCAAAGAACGCTATTTGACGTTAGCAAACTGGCTAACAAGGGTTCATTGTTGCGAAGATGGTCGATCCAGACGGAGGTATCAACTAAGATCATCATGCATTTAAGTGGAGCTTTGCCTACGAGGAATCGCTAGTAATTGAGGCTCACTACCTCCTAACAAAGCCAACCTTTTAGCGCTTTCCCTCTCTATCAGAGCTTTTAAGGCTTCCTTTATTAGGCTGGATTTTTCCCTTACGTTGGTCAAAGCTTGGGCTTTTTCAAGCAACTCATCATCTAATACGACAGTGGTTCTCATACTTTCCTCCTGATGTGTCATCGAATGATGCACTTTTTTGTGCATTTAAGCAAAACGATTTGTAACTGTTTGGTTCATAGAAAAATACTGCCCGGATTCGTAATCCGCAACATGCATCCAGATGCTCAACCCGCGCCTTAGGGTTAAAAAAGTAATTCACTTTAGGAGAGCTTGAGCTTGACGATTAACCACATCGGCCGGGATGCGTTGCATCAGTCCTTTATCCATTTCATCAGCACGTCGTGCGGCCTCTTGAAACCAAAGCTGTTTAACTTACGGTTCGCTGATTTTATAAGCCAGTTCAGAAGATTGGTTCTGTTTGTTGAGAAAACAACACAGATATACCAATTTTCAATTTCAAATATCATTTTTTTAGATGTAAAGCCTAAAATTTCAGGCATAAAATCATCGCTGGGTTAT
>CANNNV010000162.1 GCA_947506155.1 Methylococcaceae bacterium | reverse complement strand
CGCGTTAGCACAAATTACTGAACGCATGATTGAAGCTATCCGCAAAGATTACTGGAAAGCCGATGAACAAACCAAAAAGGAACTGGTAGAAATTTATCAGGAAATTGCCAAAAAGCACGATGTCCAAACCAATAACGAAGCCTTTAAAAACTATGTCGCTGAATTAGCACAAGGTTACGGTGTCAGCGCGAATTCCGCACCAGCGGCGGCGCAAGCGACACCCTCGCAAGCTACGTCTGCGCCATCACCTACTGTCAGCGTGCAGGGGCAGCAATTACAAAAACAAGAAAAAGCTAGTGATACCGAACCCGACTGGACGCGCTGGCTGTACTTACTGCCCGTATTATTGAGCTTATTCGGCGGTATGTTGTGGCAGTTATGGTCACAAAAGCCAACAGGGGGTGTTGCAAAAGTCAGCAGTTAGCTTATTCCTCTCGTTCCCACATAGCGCGTGGGAACTTGAACAACTTTTTTGTTAAACCTCATAAGAGAATTACTAAATCATGTCATTTATCGAATTATCGCTATACGAAGTTACCAAGTATTTTTTAACCCCTGTCTTACTGCTTATCATCGCTATGTTTCTGTATGCGTTTTTTATGTTCGGCATATTTTTGATGGAATTAGCGCAAAGAATGTGGGCGAATAGCCAACAACAGACCTATCCAAACCGCCTTGATAGCTATCGTAAGAGCATCAAAAATTGCACCATTGAAGACATGGAGTTATTTATTCTAAAACAATTAGAACCGTTAAAAATTGTCTCGCGTGCCGCGCCGATGCTGGGTTTAGTCGCCACTATGATTCCTATGGGGCCTGCGTTGCTATCACTCACCGAAGGCAATAGCCGCAACGTCAGTGAAAATTTAGTGGTCGCGTTTTCCGCTGTTATCACCGCGCTATTAGCCGCCTCTATCACTTTCGTGATTCTTACCGTCCGCCGCCGCTGGTTATTAACTGAATTGCGGGCTGTTAGCCAATTGATAGGAGAGTAAGCGTGGCAAAAAGCAGACTGCATATTTTAGAAGATGAAGAACTTGATGATCCTATTTTGTCGATAGTGAATGCCGTTGACGTATTTCTAGTCATCATCGCCATTTTATTTATCATCGTCATGGAAAACCCGCTTAATCCCTTTAATAATGATAAGGTAGTCGTGGTTAAAAACCCTGGTGAAGCCAATATGGAAATGACCATTAAAGACGGTAAGAAAATGGAAAAATACAAAGCGACAGGTAAAATAGGCGAAGGCGAAGGCATGAAAGCGGGTGTGACTTACCAGTTAAAAGATGGCTCTTTTGTCTATGTGCCAGAAAAGGAAGCAGCCGCAAAATAGAGGTAGAGACAGGTGTCGAATAATCCCCAGAAGCGATAATGCATGTGTTTTCACGGAGCGTTTTTTGCGTAGTGAAAATGCAGGCTTTACGAAATCGCGTCGAGACATTGCAGGGCATGTGAACCACCCCTTGTTGGGTGGTGAGCGAGTGACCAGAACGGCTGGGAGCTTGCGTAGCAATCTAATTGGTAGCGTTATTTTTGAGGATTTCCACTCTTGGAGAAAGGAAAATATTTACTCAAAAATAGCGACTCCCCACACGTATCATTTATGAAGTTATTCCTTACTTAATTGGACAAGCCGGAATAAGTACAGTAAAAGATACTGACATCTTTTTTACCTTGTTCAAATTCTATTTTGGCCTAGCTTGGAAATAGTTGCCGATCACTGGTAGTCATCGTACAGCTGCGTATTTTAGCGTTGCTTGGCTTCCCGCCCAGCCTTTATCAAACCATTGCGGGGCAATCTGATGAACTGGCCGTCTGAATGGGCGAACTGTGAGTTAAAATGCGCCAGATCGGCAGTACGCTCAGTGAGTTTCGCAGCAAGCTCAGCCCCGGTGCCGCCGATAATGGCTAATGTGGTCATGTTTATTCCTTGCAGGCATAAATGCCCGGTGCGTTGCGTAAATAGCCTTTGTAGTCCATGCCATAGCCAAATAAATAACGATTTTCCACGGTTAGTCCAACAAAATCAGCGTTTAACGGCTTTTGATGGCCGAGAACTTTATCCACCAGTACTGCGCTGTAAATGGCCTCCGCACCTTGTTCTTTGCAATATTCAGCGATTGTAGCCAGCGTCATACCTTCATCAAGTACGTCATCAACCAGCAACACCGTCCTGCCGTTAAGCGGCGTTTTCGGTTTAATCAGCCATTCGATATTGCCGCCTGACGTCTGGTTTTGATAACGGCTGGCATTGATGGCATCCATAGTCAACGGCATGGTTAATCGGGTCAGTAATTTACCGAAAGTGACGGCGCCGCCGTTCATCACGCAGAGTAACAACGGGTTGCGGTCGGCAAGCGTGCTGTTGATTTCCCTAGCCATTTTATCAAGAGCGGCTTCAATGTCCGCTACGCTGTGCAGTAAATCCGCCGTTACCCGAATGTGTTCTATTTCTTCAAACATAGTCATAGATTATGGATAAGCGTTGACAGTTTTTGCCATTTTTCGCTTTGCATGAGTTGTTCGCGGTTTAGTTGCGGTTTGCCCTGCATCCGGTTCAGTCGTTGTTCTCTGAGCGGATCATTGATTATCGGCACTGTGTCCAACACCTGTTCGGCAGCTTTCGGGTTATTGCACACCAGGATCATGTCGCACCCGGCCTGCTGCGCAAGACGAGCGCGTTCCGGAAAGTCACCGACCGACGCGGCGCCCTCCATGCTCAGGTCGTCGCTGAAGACCGTGCCGTTAAAGTTTAATTCCTGGCGTAAAATCTGCTGTATCCAGAACGGCGAGAAACCGGCTGGGTTTGGATCGATTTTTGGATAAACTACATGCGCAGGCATAATGCCTTCCAGACCTTCGGCGATCAGTTGTTTAAACGGTATTAAGTCTTTTGCCCTAATGCTGTCCAAATCCCTGTCGTCTATCGGTAAAGTCAAGTGTGAGTCCAAGGCTACCGCACCGTGCCCGGGAAAATGTTTGCCAGTTGCCGCCATGCCCGCTGTGTTCATACCTTTTCTAAATAAACTGGAAAGACGGGTTGCAAGTTCCGCATCGGTTGAAAAGGAACGGTTGCCGATAATTTCGCTGACGCCACAATCAATATCCAGTACCGGTGCAAAGCTAAAATCAACGCCGACTGCTAGCAATTCGGCGGCCATCAGCCAGCCTGCCGATTCTGCCAGTTCAGGCGTTTGTATATAGCTTGCTGCCGGTGGCAAACGGGTAAAGTCTTGCTGAAAACGTTGCACTCGACCGCCTTCTTGATCAACCGCAATTAACAGACTGCCATTACGCGCCGCACGAATGTTGTTAATCAGTTCAGTAACTTGTTCGGGATTTTGGTAATTGCGTGAAAAAAGAATCACCGCCCCGGTATTGGGATGGTTCAATTTTTCCTTTTCTTCTGCTGCGAGGGTCAAGCCGGCAACATCGAGCATGATCGGGCCGATAGGGAGATTAGTTGTCATTGCTGGGGTTCGATTTAAAATTGATGGGCCTGGCCTATACTGGACTAATTATTTTTTAATTGTACGGAGTTTGTTATGCGTTTATTAGTCGTGGTATTAAGTTTGTTGTTCATGGCTGTTGCAGCGGCCAATGAGGGAGAAAAAGAATCAGAAGCTGAGGCCGGGGTGAAATATATGGAAATGACTCCCAAGTTTACCGTTAATTTGGCTGAAGCAAAAAAGTTTTTGCTAATCAATGTGCAATTATTGGTTGAAGGCCAGGCGGCTATTGCAGCAGTCAAAAAACACATGCCCGCGTTAAGGCATGGATTAATCATGCTCTACAGCGGCAGACCATCTGATGAATTACAAACCATGGAGCAACGCGAGGCCTTGCGGCAGGAAACGACTGTAGTGATACGCGAGATCCTGGAAAAAATGGAAGGACATAACACCGCAAAGAAAAGTCATTCCAAGTCTGAGCATCAGGAAGGTTTTCAAGAGGCCTATTTTACCGAGTTTCTGATTGATTGAGATTAGATTTTAATTGCTCTTTAATCAGTGCGATATGAGTGGTAAGCTGCTGCGCCGTGTAAGGCACGGCAGCAAATTTCCCCCAGATCGGCGCAGGCCAAGCTATATCAGTATGGTAACGAACAACATGATGAATATGCAGTTGCGGAACCAGATTGCCAATTGCGGCAATGTTCATTTTGTCCGCACTATAAAGCAGCGCCATATTTTCGGCAAGATAGCAGGATTCCTCCATCAGTAATCCGCGCTCGGTGTTGCTTAGTTGATGAACTTCCTGTAACTCAATCCGTTCCGGAACCAATATAAACCAGGGGTACTGGCTGTCATTCATCATCAATAGCCGACATAGCTCAAAACGCCCCAGGGTTATGCAATCTTGCTTCAAGCGAGGATGTAGTTGAAATGTCATGAGGGTTTCATCTTATAAAAATTAAAGTCAACTAACGTGAATATCTATTTAGCCATTACAATCAGCATGCAGTTGCACCCCAGGCTGCGCATTGTAACAGTTTAATTTTAATGCTTACCAGGCAGGTTTATGAAATTTTTAGTGGTTTTATTATGTTGTTTGCCCGGTTGGGTCCATGCTGAAATTTACGAATGGCAGGATGTAAACGGCGGTACGCATTTTTCCGATCGCTCAGTTGCAAAGGCAAAAATACTCGATATAAAACCGGGCTATGATTTTTACCGAGTCAAGACAGTTTACGACGGCGATACCTTAGTACTGGAGGATGGTAGAAAAATCCGTTTTTTGGGTATCAACACGCCAGAAATTCAACACCGGGGTAAGCTGGCTGATGCCGGCGGCGATGAGGCCAAGCGTTGGTTGCTAGAGCAACTGAAAGACACAAAAGTCCGACTTGAAATCAGTGCGGAAAAAACTGATAAATACGGCAGAACCCTGGCGCATTTGTTTACCGAAAAAAAACAGCATCTGAATTTGCAGCTGGTTGAGGCGGGCTTAGCCGCAACCAGTATCTTTCCGCCTAACTTTCTTTATGTCGATCAGCTGGTTAAGGCTGAAGCTAAGGCAGAGCAGGCGGGTTTGGGTATTTGGGGTCGGCCTGAATATGCCCCAATAGCTGTCAGTAGTCTTACCGAAGCCGGACATCCGGGCTGGACACGTTTGGTTGGTAAAGTAATTAATATTCGCAATACCCGAAAGTCAGTTTATTTGGAATTTTCTGATGCCTTTGACGTGCGAATCGAGAGTCAGTGGTTGGATTTGTTTCCCGATGTTAATGGCTATCTGGGCAAAACCATCGAAGTGCGTGGTTGGTTGAATAAAAACAAGGGCCATTTGTCCATGCTAATTCGCCATCCGAGTGCGATTAAGCAACGGCTATAAATGACGTGGCTGTTTAAACAGCCACTACTTTGACATTCGCTTCGTTGGTAGGGGAAATTTTGATATGAAGATCAGCCGTCGCATTTTTTAGGATAATTAAATCACTTTCTAAGGCACCATAATCAGGTGTCAGACTGTTTATAAAATGGTCTGTCCAGGCCAAAAAATCAAGATCGAAGGCAGGAATATAATTAGATTTAGACCTGGTTCGGCTCCTTGATAGATTACATAAAACACAAAGATGAGTTGCTAGGGACAGTCTGAGGTTAGCTTTGGATATTTTGTTGTTCAGTGGCGTATATTTATAACTTAATGGCCTCACTTTGGGTGTTAATAGCGACACGGCAACTCTCAGTACCGCAGTTTTGCATATCTGGTTTCTATAGTGAGCGTATTTTAGTCAAACTTTAGTTTCAGTTACCCCTATTTTAACCGTGGCTGGGATTATTTCTTATAAAAATGGCTGACTTCCTGGTTCCCACGCGACGCGTGGGAACCAGATAAATCATGGAATTTTACCCAACGCTCCTTGGGCAGTAACTATTTCAGTAAACAATCCCCGACCTAAAGGACGGGGCTTTATGGTAACTAAAATCGTTCCACATTAGGACGGCTTACAGCGCCCCTTGATAGGCTGAAAAGCCTGTCAAACTTAGCGATATTCGACGCCGCATTGACGTCGCTGTGGGATAAGT